>CANFIV010000298.1 GCA_947446935.1 Sphingomonadaceae bacterium
GGGAAATAAACGAGGCGTTTGCCGTCGTTGCCGAGAAGTTCATCCGCGATATCGATCTGGATCGCAGCAAAGTGAACATCAACGGCGGCGCGATGGCGCTTGGCCACCCGATCGGCGCAACCGGCTCGATCCTCATCGGCACCGCGCTCGATGAACTCGAACGCTCGGGCGGCCGCTACGGCCTCGTCACGATGTGCGCGGCAGGCGGCATGGCGCCTGCGATCATCATCGAACGCCTCTGATCGGTAGCTGACAGATGCAAAAAGACCCGGACGGTGCCATCGCCGTCCGGGTCTTCCTGTTTCAGGGGGAGCGCGCATGAAAAATCCAGAGGTCTTCGCGGGCTACGAAGCCTTCGATTTCACCGCAGGCCCCTGGACCCGCCGCGTCTGGAGCAAGGGCAGCGGCCCCGCCGTCATCATCATGCACGAAATGCCCAACCTCCACCCCCAGGTGCTGCGCTTCGCTGACCGCGTCGCGGCGCAGGGCATGACGGTCTATTGCCCCAGCCTGTTCGGCGAGGACGGACGCAAACCATCAAAGGCCTACACCATGGGCCAAATGCTCTGGTCGATCTGCGTGCGGCGCGAATTCAATGTCTGGGCCAATGGCAAGTCGAGCCCGATTGTCGAATGGCTCCGCGCGCTCGCCCGCAAGGCGCATGCCGATTGCGGCGGGCGCGGTGTCGGCGCTGTCGGCATGTGCTTCACCGGCGGCTTTGCGCTCGCCATGATGACCGAGCCCGCCGTCGTCGCACCGGTCCTCTCGCAGCCCTCGCTTCCGCTGGGGCGCAAGGGTGCCGCGCGGATCGACGCGAACGATGAGGAGATCGCCTGCGCGAAGCGGCGGTTCGAGCAGGAAGACCTGAGCATGATGGCACTGCGCTTCCCAAGCGACTCTTTCGTGCCCGACGAACGCTTCGCCATGCTCAAGGACACGTTCGGCGAGCGCTGTGTCACCGTCGAGCTTGGCGACGCAGATGCCAACCCCGATGCGCCGATCGCGCCGCATTCGGTGCTGACATGGCATCTGATCGACGAGCCGGGCAGCGCCACCCACCAGGTCGAGCAGGACGTGATCGCATTCTTCAAGGCGCGCACCGGGGCCTGACCGCCTGCACTTCGGCGAGATCACGCTCTTCCCCCCGCTTGCCCACCTGCCCGCGCACCTGTAGAGCGCGGGCCAATCACAAATTCCAAGATCCAAGGACAGTCGATGGCCGCCCAGTACGCCTACGTCATGAAGAACATGACCAAGACCTTCCCCGGCGCGCCAAAGCCGGTGCTCAGCAATATCAGCCTGCAGTTCTACCAAGGTGCCAAGATCGGCATCGTCGGGCCGAACGGCGCGGGCAAATCCACGCTGATCAAGATCATGGCGGGGATCGACAAGGATTACACCGGTGAGGCCTGGCCGGGCGAGTACATCACCGTCGGCTATCTGGAGCAGGAACCGCAGCTCGATACCAGCAAGACCGTGCTGGAGAACGTGAAGGACGGCGCGCGCGAAACCGCCGATATGGTCGAACGCTTCAACCAGATCGGCATGGAGATGGGCGAGGACGACGCCGATTTCGACGCGCTCGGCGCAGAGATGGCCGAATTGCAGGACAAGATCGACGCGGTCGATGGCTGGACGCTCGACAACCAACTCGAAATCGCGATGGAAGCTCTGCGCTGCCCGCCGGGCGACTGGCCGGTGGACAACCTCTCGGGTGGTGAGAAGCGCCGCATCGCGCTGACCCGGCTGCTGATCCAGAAGCCTTCGATCCTGCTGCTCGACGAGCCGACCAACCACCTCGATGCCGAAAGCGTCAACTGGCTGGAAAACCACCTCAAGGAATACGCGGGCGCGGTGTTGATGATCACCCACGATCGCTACTTTCTCGATAACGTGGTGGGCTGGATCCTCGAACTCGATCGCGGAAAGTACTTCCCCTACGAGGGCAACTATTCGACCTACCTCGAAGCCAAGGCCAAGCGGCTTGAGCAGGAAGAGCGCGAGGACACCAGCAAGCAAAAGGCGATCAAGGACGAGCTCGACTGGATCCGCGCAGGCACCAAGGGCCGCCAGACCAAGAGCAAGGCGCGTATCAAGGCGTTCGACCAACTGGTGGAATCGAGCGAAAGCCGCGTGATCAACAAGGCGCAGATCGTCATTCAGGTGCCCGAGCGGCTGGGCGGCAAGGTGATCGAGGCCAAGAACATCTCGAAAGCCTATGGCGACAAGCTGCTGTTCGAGAACCTTTCGTTCCTGCTGCCGCCCGGCGGCATTGTCGGCGTGATCGGGCCCAACGGCGCGGGCAAGTCCACGCTGTTCAAGCTGATCACCGGGCAGGAACAACCCGACAGCGGCACGATCGAAATCGGCCAGACGGTGCGGCTCGGCTATGTCGACCAGAGCCGCGATCACCTCGATCCGAAGAAGAACGTCTGGGAGGAAATCTCCGACGGACTCGACTACATGAAGGTCAACAAGCAGGACATGAGCACGCGTGCCTATGTCGGCGCGTTCAACTTCAAGGGCCAGGATCAGCAGAAGAACGTCGGCAAGCTTTCGGGCGGTGAACGCAACCGCGTGCATATCGCCAAGATGCTCAAGCAGGGCGGCAACGTGCTGCTGCTCGACGAGCCGACCAACGACCTCGACGTCGAAACCCTGCGCGCACTGGAAGAAGCTATCGAGAACTTCGCCGGTTGCGCCGTGGTCATCAGCCACGATCGCTTCTTCCTCGATCGCCTTGCCACGCACATCCTCGCGTTCGAGGGCGACAGCCATGTCGAATGGTTCGAAGGCAACTTCGAAGCCTATGAGGAAGACAAGCGCCGCAGGCTTGGCGATGCGGCGGACCGGCCGACCCGGCTGGCTTACAAGAAGTTGACGCGGTAAGCGCTTCCGTTCGTTCAGTTTGGCTGTACCAAATATGAACGAACGGCCCTGTCACGGTTCAGCCACATGACAGGCCCTGTGCTATAGTCCCGGCATATCAGGTGCCCCGAACGAGTCGCGGCGCCACAGAACCGGAGCCGGGATCATGGCCACCAAGTCCGTTTTGAAGAGCAGCGTTTCCGCCGTTCTCGCCGCAGCATTGGGTGCATCCGCTCTGATGCCGGTTGCCGCCCTGGCGCAGGAGCGGCCCGACCGGGGCGAGCGCGGCGCTGGCCGGGCCGAGCGTGCGATGCCCGCGCCGGCCCCCGCGCCGATGCGTTCGTCCCCACCGCCGATGTCGCGCCCGATGGAACGGCCTGCGCCGTCCACGGCACAGGCTCCTTCGTGGCAGAACCGCGGCCCCTCCGCCAATTCCCAGCCGAACTGGGGCGGCCGCCCCGCAGTTGTCACCCAAGGCGGACAGCCCGATCGCGGCCGCCCCGCCTGGCAGCAGGGAGACCGCGGCGGCGGCGCAACGAACTCACCACCAGCCTGGACCGGCCGTCCAGCATGGCAGCAAGGTGATCGCGGAGATCGCGGCGGCAATCCCGGTGCCTACAATGGCCGACCTTCGTGGCAGCAGGGCGGGCAAAACGGGAATCAAGGCAGCAATCAGGGCGGCGGCA
>CANFIV010000299.1 GCA_947446935.1 Sphingomonadaceae bacterium
ATGATGGAAGGAAGCGCCGAAGGCAGGATGACGTTGCATAGCACCTGCCAACGGTTCGCCCCCAAGGCCTGCGCCGCGTGGATGTATACCTGAGGCACGCTGCGCACGCCAAGCAACGTGTTGTACAGCACCGGAAAGAAAACGACATATGACAGGGAGATCAGTATCGTCGTGTAACCGTAGCCCCACCAGATCACAAAGATTGGAATCCATGCCGCCTCGACGATCGAGAACAGGAAGTTGATCGAGGGGCCCAGCATCCTGCTCGCGGTCCGGTTCAGTCCAATAAGTAGGCCGAAGCTGATGCCGCTCCCGACCCCGATGCACACGCCTGCGGCGTAACGGCCTGCGCTATCTGACAGATACACTGGGAGGATGCCCTTTTCGACCAGTTCGAACGCGGCATGCCAGACGTCGAGCGGACCTGGGTAATAGTAGGCATCCAGGCCGATCAGCGGCACCGAGGCCTGCCATACAGCGATAAACAGTAGGATGCCCAGAATGCCCTTCAAGGCACGCGCTTGGCTGTGTGTCAATCTCATGGTTTGCGCTGGGGCCGCACCGCTGCTACCCAGAAGGTTTGCGCCAATGCGATCGCATTCTCTCGCGAAACGTCATCAAGCAGCACGATCTTGCCCTCCACTTTCACAAGCCGCCCCAGGGCCTGGAGCCGGGTCTGGTGAAAGCTCTCCGGGTTGAAGCGGAGTTCAACTTCGAAATTGCCGCGCGCACCGGGGGCCGGGCGTGCACTCTCGGGCAACTTAGCCGAACCCTGCAGCACCGACCAGAGGAGAAATGCCAGATACAGCGCCAGCACGAAGGCACTCGCCGTAATAGGCTTAAAAAGGGGGCTTCGGGTCAACTGCTGGCTCCTGATGCCCAGCCGGACAACCTCACGCCACGACCTCGAGGCCGCGCACAAGCCGCGTCACACGCTCACGCAGTGCAAGGAACTCCGGGTTGGCATTCATGACCGTCCAGTTGCGCAGTTCACGTGCGATCGGCACGTCGACAACGGCCTTAACGCGACCGGGACCAGGGGTCAGAACCGCCACGCGATCGGCCAGAAACACCGCTTCTTCAACGCTGTGTGTGACGAACAGCACCGTCACGCGGTTGCTAGACCAAAGCCTTACCAGTTCCTCCTGCAGCGTGAGGCGCGACTGCGCGTCGATAGCTGCAAAAGGCTCGTCCATCAGCATCACCTCGGGCTCATTGGCCAGCGTGCGAGCCACTGCCGCACGTTGCTTCATGCCCCCGGAGAGTTCGTGCGGGTACTTGTACGCAGCATCAGCGAGGTTGGCCATGCTCAAAAAACGCAGCGCAATGGCATGCCGGTCAACCTTAGAGACACCCTTGAACTTCAGGCCCAAGGCGACGTTGTCGATGACCTTCATCCAGGGTAATAGCGCGTACTCCTGGAACACCACGCCGCGGTCAGCGCCCGGACCCTGGATCGATTTACCGTCCAGGGTGAGGCTGCCACCGCTGGGCTTCAGGAATCCAGCTATCGCTGCCAACAACGTCGACTTACCACAGCCCGAAGGTCCAACCACGCAGAGGAACTCACGCTCGCGAACGTCCAGGGAGAGCCCTTCAACCGCGACGTGGCGTTCGCCACGCTCCTCGTTGAAGTACGCCAAATGCAGATCCCGCATGCTGATGCGGATTGCTGGCGCATCGGGCTCCGCGCTCATAGGCAGGGCCTCATGAGGGTGGCACGCGCTGATCGATCCATACTCACGGATAACGGCGATCAGCTGGAATTGGCTTGAGATCAGAGAAGAACTGCGGTGCCGTACTCTCAGCGTACTTCATGAATTGTGCATCGATGATGGTTGCTGGATCCAACGACTTGGCCATGCGTTTGTCTGCCACCAGCAACGGTATCGCCGTCTTCGCGAAGCCATCCAGCGTGTTCCTAGACAAGCGCATGTCAAAGATAGAGCGGCGTATGGCGGACTTCATCACATCCAGGTCTACGCCCTTGATCCATCGCATATTCACCTCGGCCGCCGCATCCGGGTTTTGACGGACCCACTGTTCCGCCTCGGCAAAGGCGACCATGAAGCGCTTGAAGGCATCGGTGTTCTTGGATACCTCGTCACGCGTGGTGAGGATGGTGCCGGGGTCATAACAGGCGCTGCAATCGCCAGTTACGAGCCGCAGAGCGTTAGGCACCCGCAATGTAGCCAGCGAGGCCCAGGGCTCGAAAGACGATACGGCATCGACGTCGCCCTGTCTCAGTGCCGTCACCAGATTAGCGGGCGACAGATTAACCAAAGTGACATCTTCTTGCTTCATACCGTTTTGCAACAGTTTAGACAGCACATACGTTTCGGCCCCCGTACCACGAGTTAAACCGATTTTCTTACCCTTAAGCGCCTTGAAGTCGCCCTCCTTGGCACCGGACGCCGGTGTCGTAACGACCGAGAGATTCGAGGCATAAAAAGGGTTGAGGGCATCGCCATGAAGGTGCCCGATCAAGACCAAGGGCTGGCCTCGCGACGCGCCGGCCAGAAAGGGCGTAGAGCCCATGATGTTGACGTTCTGCGCGTTGTTCAGTAGCCCGTTGAGCATGTCCACGCCAGACTCATACATGACGATCTTCACATCCAGCCCATGCTTGGCGAAGATGCCGCGCTCCAAGGCCACAAAGGCTGGCGCATGGTCGGAGGCGCCGGCCGCACCAACCTTGAACGGGATTGGCGAGGCGGACTGCGCCATTGCCAGACTCGCCACACCCGCAGCGAACCATCCCAAAGCAACGGTCCGCCAAGTGCGTAGCCACATGTGTTTTTCGGTCATTTCATGTCTCCTTGAACAGGGTGCTTGCGAACCATCCGATTCGCCCAAATTTATTCATATACGATGTTATCGTTCGTTAATGAATATTTTGGAGCTTACACTGTACGATCAGAAACGTTCCTTGGTGTTTACCCGAGGGGCGATGTCCGAAGACATGCGGCACGCGCCCGACTGCAAAGTGCCCTGCTATCAGCGCGATCAATCTCAAATCCATGCCGCCATCATCAAGTAAAACTTCTTCCCCTATGAGTAAACTCGCCGACGACGAGGTAGAAGCTCGCTATCGTGCGCCAGCACTCGACAAGGGGCTGGACATTCTGGAGCTGCTGTGCGGTCAGCCGGCCGCACTGACCAGAGGTGAAATTGACAAAGCCTTGGGTCGACGGCCCAGCGAAGGCTACCGAATGCTTGAACGATTGGTAGCGCGCCGTTACGTCACACGCTCTCTGGAAGGTGACCGGTATGCGCCTAGCCTCAAATTATTTCTGATGGCGCAACGACATCCGCCGGTGAACCGACTTATCGCTCAGTCCAGTCCATGGATGGAAGCGTTCGCGAAGAGCGCTGAGCAATCATGCCATTTGGGCTTGTACGAGAACGGGAACATTCTCATCGTCGCGGAAACCGCCAGCCCAGGAAAACTTTCGCTATCGGTTCGCCCAGGCTCATTGGTCAGTCTAGTGGACACGGGATCTGGACACGTGCTGCTGGCGTTTCAGACACCTGAGAACCGGGCGCAACTGC
>CANFIV010000300.1 GCA_947446935.1 Sphingomonadaceae bacterium
AGTCCCTTACGCCTAGAACCCATCGCTTCCATGAGCAAGAGGGTGGGGTTCAGGCGGCACGTCGCATCGGTTCGCGATCACCGCCCCCGTCGCCATCTCCGTTGTCGGCCCCACGCAGCCGCGCTTCATAGATCACGCAAGTCGCAATCGTGCCGCGTCCGGCGCTGCGGCGCGGGCGATGTTCACCGGTCGGCGTGAAGCCGAGCTTGCGCAGCACCCTGCCCGAAGCCGGGTTATCGAGAAAATGCCCAGCCTCGATGCGATCGTGCCCAAGCGCGCGCGCGACCGCGAGCACGGCGCGTGCCGCCTCGGTGGCATAGCCGTGCCCCCAGTGGCGGCGCGTGATCCAATAGCCGAGTTCGGCCGTGCCATTCTCACCGGGGGCCATACCGGCGCAGCCGATCACCTGCGCGCCGTCCGCGCCGGGCAGGGTGACCAGAAAGTCGGGATGGCGCGGGTCCTGCGGCCGCTTCACGAACCACTGCGCGTCCTCCGCCCGATAGGGCCAGGGTGCGCGGGCCAGATTGCGTACGACTGCCGCGTCATCAATCGCGGCCAAGACGTCGGCCCAGTCCTCGGCCCAGGCAGGGCGCAGGAACAAACGTTCGCTGCGAATGAACATGCTCGTTCTCCTCATCTGCCCCCGGTTCCTCGGCCGTTAAGCCATGGTAATGACAGGCATATTGCGTTTCATCCGCAGTGCGCGTCTTTTGCGCTCACCGGAGATGTGCAGGCGATAAGGGAGACCCGAAAAAAGGGAGACGGGCGGGCCCCTCTCCCTCGATTGGCCAGTCGGTACAGACTGGCGGGGCCATCCCGTGAAGGATGGCCCAATGCATGACCATCCGGTTATTCGGCGGCTTCGGCCATCTGATCGACCGAAACGTATTTACGGCCAAGCTTGCCCGAATGGAAACGGACGCGGCCTTCGGCGAGCGCGAAAAGGGTGTGATCCTTGCCGATGCCGACATTGGCACCCGGATACACTTTCGTGCCGCGCTGGCGGATAATGATGTTGCCGCCGATCACGTGCTGATCGCCGAACTTCTTGACGCCGAGGCGGCGGCCAGCTGAGTCGCGACCGTTGCGCGAAGAGCCGCCTGCTTTCTTATGTGCCATCTGAGCTTACTCCGGAATCTTGTCAGGTGCCGCGATCAGGCGACGCTGAGGATGCGCAGCAGGGTAAGCTGCTGGCGGTGGCCGTTCTTGCGGCGATAGTTATGCCGACGGCGCTTCTTGAATACGATGACCTTCTCGGACTTCGTTTGGGCGATGATCTCGGCCGAAACCGTGACACCCTTGGCATCCGCAATGGCGCCTTCGCTGCCCGCGAGAAGGACGTCGCTCAGCGTGATCGTGTCGCCGGCTTCACCCGCCAGCTTCTCGACCGCGATCTTGTCTCCGGCGGCGACCCGGTACTGTTTGCCGCCCGTGCGCACGATTGCGAACATGGTTCCTGCTATCCGTTTCAAGTTTATGGCTGCCAATCGAGCCCCGATCACAAGACATGCGAATCGCGGATAACAGGCAACGCGCCGATTCTCCGCGTGATTGCGAAGCTCCGGAAAGAGGGGCGCGAGTAATCGAATGACGACTTCATGTCAACGCCGCACGGGGCGGAAATTGGCGGGTGGCCCTCCCTCACCGCTGGCGGAGCGCGCGCGGCGTGCTATGGCGCGGACATGGCCTTGCTGTCCACACGTACTGTCGCCCCCATCCTGCTCCTGCTCGCGCTCGGTGCGTGTAACGCGGACCGGTCCCGCTTTCCCTCATTGGCGATTCGCCCCGCAGAACGTGCCTATGGCTCAGGCCAGCCGCTCACGCCGACACCGCCCCTGCCGCTCACCACGCAATTGTCTGCCGGAACCAACCTTGCGACGCGAGTTGCCGCCTTGCGCGAAGCCGCCCTCGCCGCCCACGCCCGCTTCATCGAACAGCAAAGCGCCGCCGCCCAGCTCGCGCAGGCCGCAAGGGGCGCCGCGCCTGGAACCGAAGCCTGGTCGCAGGCCACCATCGCGCTCGCCGGTCTCGAATCCGCGCGCAGCCAGGGCATGATCGCGCTCGCCGACCTCGACCGCATGTTCATCGCCGCGACCGAGGTGGCCGCTACCGGACCAGACACGGACCTCCAAACGATCACGCCCGCGCACCACGAGATTGAAGCGCTGTTGGGCGAAGAGGACCGGGCGATTGCGGCGCTGAGCGACCAGATCGGCGGCTAGCGCATCACCACCGCGCCAGATCGCGGTGATCATCCGGGCGCGGCTCAATCCAGCGCCAGCCACGCGCGGTCTTCTCGCGCTTCCAGAACCAGCTTTGGCTCTTGAGGTGATCCATCGCGAAATCGGCGGCGGCAAAGGCATCGCGGCGGTGGGGTGCAGCAGCCGCAACCAGCACGATCGGATCGCCGGGGTACATCACGCCGTAGCGGTGGAGGATAAGCAGCCCGTCCAGCCGCCAGCGCGCCTCGGTAGCAGCGGCAAGCGCGGTCATTCCCGGCAATGTCATCGCGGCGTAGTGTTTCAGCTCCAGCGCCTCAACCGCATGGGCACCGCCTTCCTGCCGAACTTGCCCAAGGAAACTGACCAGCCCGCCCGCCTCGGGATGCGCTGCGGTAAACACCGCGAGCTCGTCCATCGCGGAAAACGCTTCGCCCAGCAGCCTCACGTCGGCCATTTCAGCCACCGCTGACCGGGGGAAGGAACGCCAGCTCGTCGCCGTCCGCCAGCACGATGCCGCCGCCTTCCGCGATGAGCTGGCCATTGAGCGCCATGCGCACCCGCTCGCCCAGAAGCTGCACTGCCAGCGCGGGTTCGAGCGCGGCTAGCACCGCTTCGAGCGGGCCGGGGCCCACGACAAGCTCGCCCATGCCGGCGACATCTTCGAGCCGGCCCAGAAACACCAGCTTTGCCGTCATCTCAGCCGCCCGTCATCGACATATGGCGCGCAAGCGCAGGAGCGGCTCCGGCGCGGTCGATCACGAAGCTGTGCTTTTCCGGCTTCTCGCCCATTGCACGGGCAAAGGCCTCGGCCATGGCCGATTCGGGATCGCCTGAACGCAGCGCTGCGCGCAGATCGACCTTGCCCTCGCCGCCAAGGCACATGAAGAGCTGGCCCGTCGCAGTGACGCGCACGCGGTTGCAGCCCTCGCAGAAATTGCCGGTCAGCGGTGTGATGAAACCGAGCCGTCCGCCCGTCTCCGCAATATCGACATAGCGCGCGGGCCCGCCGCTGCGGGCGTCATTGGCGGTCAGCGTCCAGCGCGCTTCCAGATCGCGCCGCACTGCATCCAGCGGCAGGTAATGATCGAACCGGTCCCCCTCGACCTCACCCAGCGGCATGACTTCGATCAGCGTGACCGCATGACCCTGCCCGTGCGCCCAGCCAATAAGATCGGGCAGTTCGTGCTCGTTGATGCCCTTCAGCGCCACAGCGTTGAGCTTGATCTTGATGCCCGCCGCCTTGGCCGCGGCAATGCCTTCCAGCACTTGCGGCAGGCTGTCGCGCCGGGTCAGCTCGGCAAACTTCGCGCGGTCGAGCG
>CANFIV010000301.1 GCA_947446935.1 Sphingomonadaceae bacterium
CCTCCGGCCCCTTGTTGCGCATCGGCGATGACCGTTTTGTGCCCGGCCTTGCCCGGTTGGTCGAGGCGGTTCGGAAGGCGAGTGGCGGCGAAACCAGGCTCCTGATCCAGTTGATAGATTTCCTGGCGATCAAGCGCCGGCCGGATCGCGCTACATTTCTTGCGCGCTTTCTTTTCCTGACCGACCGGCACCGCGCCGCGACCGGCGAAACCGCGGACGAGGCCGTGCGCCAGGCGTTGATCGCCATGCCCGATGCGGCGCTGCGCGATGCACTCGATCCGCGGGACTGGGAATCGATGTCGCAAGGCTTCCGTGAAAGGGTCACCGATGTTGACAAGCCGCATATCGCGCAGTTGCCAGAAGCGCTGCCTAGCCTGTTTGCGGCGGCAGCCGCGCGCGCCGAAGCGGCCGGCTTCGATGGGATCGAACTGCACTATGCCCATGCCTATACGATGGCCTCGTTCCTATCGGCACTGAACGACCGAAGCGACGGCTATGGCGGCGAGCGCGAGAACCGCATCCGCTTGCCGCTCGAAGTCTATCAGAGTGTGCGTGCGGCAGTTTCCCCGTCACTCGCCGTGGGCTGCCGGTTTCTGGCGGAGGAATGCATTCCCGGCGGCAATACGGTCGAGGACGCGGCCTGGTTCGCGGCCGAATTCGCACGGGCAGGCATGGATTTCCTCTCGCTATCGCGTGGCGGCAAGTTTGAGGATGCTCTGCAGCCAAAGGTCGGCGAAGCGGCCTATCCCTATACCGGACCGAGCGGATACGAGTGCATGCCCGCGTTCATATCCGATGTGCAGGGCCCATATGGGCGCAACCGCCGCCCGGCTCATGCGATTCGCGCAGCAGTGCGCAATGCCGGCTTCGCAACGCCTGTGGTTACTGCGGGCGGCGTCCACGGCTTCGAACATGCAGAACAGATGCTGGCGCTGGGCGAGGCCGATATCGTCGGCTCCGCACGACAGTCGCTCGCCGATCCCGACTGGTTCCGCAAAGCCCGGCTGGGCCGGGGCAGCGAGGTCAGGATCTGCGAGTTTTCAAACTATTGCGAGGGGCTCGACCAGAAGCACAAGCAGGTCACCTGCAAGCTGTGGGACCGGCAGGACTTCGTGCCCGGCGCGCCGGGGACCGCGCGTGACGGCAAACGCCGGCTCACAGCCCCTGACTGGAACGAGCCCGCTCAGCCGGCGCAGTGATCCGCCACCAGCCTGCGGAACAGCGGTCCATGCTCGATCATTGTCCAATGCCCGCACTTGGCGATCGTGTGCAGCTGGGAATTGGGCAAGTGCTGGTGGAGGTTCCACGAGACTTGCGGATCGACCACGCGGTCGTCGCGGCCATGCACAAGCAACGTTTCATGCGCGATGGTTTGCAGCACATTTATGGGCAGGCACTGCGCATCCAGCCAGCGTTGGCGCGGCGCGGGAAACAGCCGGTGGAAGTGATCGAGCGCGCCAGGCCGTGAACAGGCCTTGAGCCGCATGGCCACGAGTTCATCGGTGACCAGCGACTGGTTCCAAGCCATCACGCTCATCGCCTGCTTCATGTGCTCAGCCGTCGGCTTGAAGTCCCACAGCATTTCGAGGTTTTCATTGACGCGCACAGGCCAGCCTCCCGGCCCCATCAGCACCAGCCGGTCAAAGCGATCAGGATGCCTTGAGGCCAGCCACAGTGCGAGCGAGCCACCGAAGCTGTTGCCCACGACGTGCGCCCTTTCGATCCCGAGCCCGTCCATGAGCGCGATGATCTGATCGACCCATGAATCCATGAAGCGAAATTCGAAATCGGCTGGCGTCTCGGTGTAGCCGAACCCGACGAGGTCAGGCGCAATGACCCTGAACTTGTCCTTCATCGCCGGAATGAACGTGCGCCAGTTCGCCCAGGCGCACACACCGGCACCCGAGCCGTGCAGCACGAGCATCGCGGGTCCGCTACCGTGATCATGGACATTGGTGCGGTAGCTGCCGGTTTGCACAAACTGGCCAATTTCAGGATTATCGCTCATGCCGCTTCTCCACCAACGCTTTGCATCGAAATTCAATCGATACTCTATCCGTTCGTTAGCGCGCGCGCGCCGGAAGCTCAAAATGTTTCTGGACAGAAATGTGATTTAGTTTAAGCTTTAAATATCTCCTGAGATCGAGGTGGATGCAGACAGAGCAAGCCTTGGAAGCCCATAGCCCGGACAGGCGGACTTTACTGAAGTCCGCTGCGCTGGGCTTGTTCGCCTTCCAGGTCGCAGGGGTAGAGTTGCTGCTGTCCCCGGCACAGGCCCGAACGCGCAGTGCGGCACTCACCATGCTCTCGACCGAGGAAGCCGCGTTGCTCGAAGCCTTTGGCGAAGCGCTGGTGCCCGGGGCCCGAGCAGCAGGGATTGCCCATTTCGTCGATGCCAATCTGGCCCGTCCGCACCCGGATTCGCTGCTCACAGTGCGCTATCTCGATGTGCTGCCGCCGCATGACGCCTTCTACAAGGCGGGCCTGGCTGCGCTGGATGCTGCCAGCCGCGCCTTGCTTGGTGCGCCTTTCGCGCAGGTTTCGGCCGCAGCAGCAAAGCCGCTCATAGCCGCCATGCTGCCCGGAACCGTTTCTCCATGGCAGGGCCCGCCATCTGCGCTGTTCTACCTTGCTGTGCGCAGCGACGCGGCGGACCTTGTCTATGGCACACGCGCCGCATTTGCGCGGATGCAGGTTCCCTATCTGGCCCACATCGAGCCGCCGGGGGACTGGTAGGCACATGGTCAAACAACACGCACCGGACCAGATCGACGCGGTGATCGTGGGCGCTGGCGCGGCCGGCAACCTCTATGCTGCAGTGCTCGCCGAAGCCGGGAAATCCGTGCTGGTGCTCGATCCCGGGCCGGACTGGAAGGCAGAGGATCTCTACAGTTCCTCAATCTGGTCGCGCCGTTTGCGCTGGGGCGGTCCGGCGATAGAATCGACCGGGGCGAATGCCTTCGGGGCGGGCTTCAACACCGGATGGGGCACCGGCGGAGCAGCGCTCCATCACTATGGCACCTGGCCGCGCTTGATGCCGTCTGATTTCACGATGAAGTCGGATCACGGCAAAGGGTTGGACTGGCCAATCGGCTACGACGACTTGCGCCCATTCTATGACCGCATTCAGGAAGAGGTCGGCGTATCAGGTGATGCGGAGGCCGAGATCTGGCGCCCGGCCGGGGCGCCCTACCCGCTGCCCCCGCTGCAGCAGTTCGCGCAGGCCCGGCTGCTGGCGAAAGGCTTTCATGCGTTGGGCATGAAGACGGCACCCAGCCCGATGGCCATCCTCTCGCAGGACTACAAAGGCCGCCCGGCCTGCCTCTATGATGGCTGGTGCGATGCTGGCTGCCCCATCGGCGCGCTCGCCAATCCGCTGGTCACCTTCCATCCGCGCGCCGTCAAAGCGGGTGCAGGCTTTGTGAATGGTGCGCATGTCACGCGGTTGATCCCCGGCAAGACCGCGCTGCGGACGGCAGGTGTCGAATATATCGACAACACCGGAAACACCCGCACCGTGATGGCTGACATGGTTGTC
>CANFIV010000302.1 GCA_947446935.1 Sphingomonadaceae bacterium
AAAGCGCACCTGAAGCCGGTCGTCGGTGGGTTCGAGATGGATATCCGAGGCGCGGGCATCAACTGCATCGGCGATCAGGCGGTTGACCGCACGGATGACCGGCGCATCGCTGACCAGATCCTTGAGCCGCTCAAGATCGGCGTCGTCGATCTCTTCCTCGACATCGCGTTCGGGCTCGGCGCGGTAAAGCCGGTCGATCGCGGCATCAATGTCGCCGCCGCGCGCGACCACGCGCGTCACCGGGTGACCCGTCGCGAAAGCGAGGCCCGAGACGGCATCGTGGTCGAGCGGATTGGCAAGGGCAATCACCACGCGGCCATTCTCGAAGCGGAGTGGCAGGGCGCGCCGGTCATGCAGGAATGCGGCGGAAATATCCGCCACCTGCAGCGCCTCGGCCGGAAAGCTTGTCGGCTCGACTACCGACAGATGCAGCGCATCGCCGAGCGCGCGTGCGAGGGCATCCTCGGAAATCAGGCCTAGCCTTGTGACGATCTTCTCGAGAGTCTCGCCGGTCTCGGCCTCGACCAGTCTGGCGCGCGAGAGCGATTCCTCGGCAAGACCCGCACCGCGAAGCACGGATTCCAGATCCATCGCCGGTTTTCCGCCATGGAGGCGCGAAGCAGAATCGGCAGACGAAGCCATGGGTCAGAGAACCTTGCATGCACGGGCAGGTCGGTCGCCGCGCGACTGGGATCCCGGCGTCCATCTATGCGCATGATATGACAAATTGATTTCGATTGGGCAACGCCGCATCGGGACCGCATCGGGCCCGGTTTTGAGCCAAATCCGCCCCCGATCCCGATTGAGACCATGATCCCCTTGCCCTGAGCGATCCGCAGGGCTTGCCGCGCACAACTCTGCAGACCGGCAACCAAGTTTCTGAAAAAATGAAATAAATTATAACAATCGGAATCCGTCTCAAAAATTTCACATTGGGAGACCAATTCGGCCCTCGGGGAATCAGGGGCGATGGGCCCGCACGCGAGGGACATGGCGACACTCGGTAACCTTTGGACGCGCTTCGGCGCATCCCTGTCCTGTGTGACAGTGCTGACGCTGGCTGCGGCCAGCGCGCCTGCCTGTGCGCAGGAGGCCGTGCCCGAGAAGCTCACGATTGAGGCGATCGAGGTGGCGGGAGCCAAAGTGCTTAGCGCGGACGAGATCGAGACAATCGTCTACAAGTTCACCGGAGACAATCGTACGTCGGCTGACATTGAGGCGGCACGCAAGGCGCTACAGGATGCTTATGCGGCCAAGGGCTACGAGGCTGCGGTTGTCGAAGTGCCGCCGCAGGACGAGGCGCATCTTGCCAACGGCATAGTCCAGATCAAAGTCAGTGAAGCGCCGGTCGGCGAGGTTCGCATCGCTGGTGCCAAGCATCATTCGACCGAGGCGGTGCTGCGCCAGTTGCCCGCGCTCGCAGCGGGCCAACCGGTCAACCTGAAGGATCTTCAGACGCAGCTGGTGCAGGCCAACCGTATTCCCGACCGCACCGTGCAGCCTTCATTCCGACCATCCAAGTCCGAGGGTGCGATTGATGTCGAGCTCAAGGTCAAGGATAGTTTGCCGCTGCACGCTAGCCTAGAGCTCAACAACGACAACAGCCCCAACACCCACCGCCTGCGGCTGACCGGTTCGGCGCGCTACACCAATTTGTGGGGGGCAGGGCACACCGTGTCCGCATCCTACATCGTCGCGCCCGAAGCGCGCAGCGAGTCCGAGGTGTTCTCCGGCTCTTACAACGCCCCGATTCTGGGCACGCCGTGGACGTTGGTGGTGTTCGGGTACAAATCGAACAGCAATATCGCGGCGCTCGGCGGCACGCAGGTGCTGGGCAACGGCTATCAGGTGGGCGTGCGCGCGATTTACCGGCTGGTGGGGGAGAAGACCGACCAGTCGTTCTCGATCGGGCTCGATTACAAGGACTTCAAGCAGAACATTGTCCTCAAGGACAATTCCATCACCAAATCGCCGATCCGCTATATCCCGCTGACGTTGGGCTACACCTGGTCACGCGCTGGCGACAAAAGCCAGCTCGATTTCAACCTGAGCACGACGCTTGGGCTGCGGGTGATCCGCCGGTTCGAATGCGTGAGCGACGGGCAGGGCAGCTGCACACCAGAGGACCAGTTCAGCCTCAAGGACTATCTTGCCCGCGAGAATTTCGCGCATCTCAACGCGGACGTAACCTACACCCGGCTCGTGGCTGACGATGTCAGCCTGATCTTCAAGCTGTCAGGCCAATATGCCGACAGCCATCTTGTTTCTAATGAACAATTCGGCATCGGTGGCGACAGCTCGGTGCGCGGTTATTTCCAGTCTGAAGCGGTGGGCGACCGGGGTGTGGTCGGCACGCTTCAACTCGACGGCCCGTCGATCGCGAGCAGCCTTCCGGATTTCGTGGGCGAGCTACGGCCCTTTGCATTCATCGATTACGGCGTGGTCGGGATCATCGACCCGCTGGTCGATCAGCGCTCGCGCTTCACGCTCGGCAGCGCGGGCGGAGGTGTGCGGCTGCGCCTGTTCAAGCACTTGATCGGCGGCCTCACCGTGGGCCTGCCCATCACCAGCCTTACCGACACCAGGCGCGGCACCGCGCGCGTTACCTTTACAGCCAGGGGCGAATTCTGATGCAGACCAGCAACTTCGGGCGCAAGCCTGCAGCGTTCAAGGCAGTCCTCAAAGGGCTTATGGCCCTCCTGATCCTTGCTCTGGGCGGCATGGCCTCACCGGCTGCGGCCTGGTGGCAAAAGGACTGGGCGTACCGCAAGGCGGTGACGGTCGACACGACCGCTACGGGCGTGAATGTCAGCGGTCCGATTGGGCGAACGGTGGTGCTGGTGCGCCTGCACAGCGGCAACTTCACCTTCACCGATGCGCTCGACAACGGAGCGGACATCCGCTTCGTCGATACAGACGACAAGACCCCGCTGGCCTATCACATCGAGAGTTACGACGCGAAGAACGGCGTGGCGACCGTCTGGGTCAGCATGCCTGTGCTGAACGGCGGTGAGAAGAAGCAGATCTGGCTCTATTTCGGCAACAAGACCGCGCCGGTGGGCGAGGACGTGAAAGGCACGTTCGATCCCGATTACACGCTGGTCTATCATTTCTCTGAGGGCCCCGGCCAGCCGACTGAAGACAAGACCGCCAACGGCAACACCGCAGCGAACGCGCCTACCGGCGTCGAGGACAGCGCGATCATCGGGCACGGCGGTCACTTTGTCGGCCAGGGCGGGGTCACGGTAAACGACAGCCCATCGCTGGCGATGACACCGGGCGCCCCGTTCACCTTCACTGCGTGGGTCAAACCGGACAATCTTGGCGGCGACCAGCAACTGCTGTCGCGCGGCGGGATGGTCATCGGCATCAACGGCGGCATTCCCTACGTCGCTGTTGGCAGCGGCCGCGCGCAGGCAACCGCGCCGGTCAAGCAGGGCGACTGGACGCATCTCGGCGTCGTGGCCGATGGGACCACACTCAAGATCTATGTGAACGGTATCGAAGCCGGCGCGGTCTCGGTCGCGCTG
>CANFIV010000303.1 GCA_947446935.1 Sphingomonadaceae bacterium
AGCCTATGTCGCGTGCCACGGCGGGATGTTCAAGGGCGTTAACCGCTCATCAGCGCAAACCACGCGAAAAGTGGTGCAAGACATTGGGTATGGAAGGCGACAAACAGCGAAAACGGCAAAAATTGCCCCTGGATGCGCTTGCGCAGCGTCGCGCTTGGCCGCAGCATTGCGTCAAATAACTACTGCGTCACATCATTTCAGGGGGCTTTCCATGTCCAGACTCGCCAACCGGGCGCTTTGCGCTGTCCTTCTTGCTGCCACCGCGCTGGGCGGCACGGCCCTTCAGGCGCAGGACACAGTCGCCACCTACCTCGCGCGGATCAAGGCAATCGACAAGGTGGGCCCCAAGATCAACGCGGTGATCGCGCTCAACCCCGATGCCGCCAAGGCTGAGGCCGCCGCTGCCAAGGTGCAGGGGCCGCTCGCCGGCAAGGTCATCCTAGTGAAGGACAATGTCGAAACGGCCGATCCCATGCCGACCACGGCGGGCAGCCTGATGCTGAAGGACAACCGCACCGGCCGCGATGCCCCGTTCATGACCGGGCTGCGCGCCGCCGGGGTCATTGTGCTGGGCAAGACCAACCTCTCCGAATGGGCCAACATGCGCTCGAGCTTCTCGTCCAGCGGCTGGAGCGGCATCGGCGGGCAAACGAGAAATCCCCATGCTCTTGACCGTTCGCCCTGCGGCTCGTCCTCTGGTAGCGGTGCGGCGGTCGCAGCGGGCCTCGCCTGGGGCGCGATCGGCAGCGAGACCGATGGGTCAATCACCTGCCCCGCCTCGCTCAATGGCATCGTCGGCTTCAAGCCCACGGTCGGCATGGTAAGCCGCACCCATGTCGTGCCAATCAGCCACAGCCAGGACACAGTCGGCCCGATGACCACCAGCGTGGAGGATGCCGCACTGATGCTGACCGCGATGGCCGGAAGCGATCCGGCCGATCCGGCCACGGCCGCCGCCGATGCGCACAAGACCAACTTTGCCGCAGGTCTGGCCGCCGCCAGCCTGAAGGGCGTCCGACTGGGGGTGCTACGCAAGGCGGTGGGCAACAACCCCAAGGTCGCCGCACTGTTCGAGAAGGCCCTGGCCGATCTGAAAGCCGCAGGCGCGACGTTGGTCGATATTCAGTTCGACCAATCGCCCGAAATGGGCCGCGATGAATATACGGTGCTGCTCTATGAACTGCGCACTGACCTTGCGAGCTATCTTCAGTCGCTACCCGCCACCTCGTTCAAGGACTCTCCCCCGATTCGCACGCTGGCGGACGCGATCGCCTTCAACAAGGCGCATCCCGAGGAACTCAAGTGGTTCGGGCAAGACAGCTTCGAGGATGCCGAGGCGATGACTGACGTGGCGGTCTACAAAAAAGCGCGCGAGAATTCGCTGCGGCTGGCCGGGCGCGACGGGATCGACAAGCTGCTCGCCGACAACCGCGTCAGTTTCCTGATCGCGCCGACCGCTGCGCCTGCTTGGGCGATCGACCTTGTGACCGGCGACCATGGCATCGATGTCGGTGCGGGCAATCTGGCCGCCATCGCCGGCTATCCCCACCTCACCGTGCCGATGGGTGCGGTTGAGGGATTGCCGATCGGGCTCTCGTTCATGGGAGCCCAGTGGGATGACAAGCGCGTGCTTGAAGCCGGCGCGGCCTATGAACGGGCGCGGACGGTTCCTGTCCCGCACCCCTCGCTCAAGCGCTGGGGCGAATAGGGCGATCAGCCGCGGTTCTGGCGAAGCATATCCAGCGCCTGAAGCTCGCTGAGCAGCGCCTGGTGGCGTACCTCGGCGCTGCGGATCAGATCGCGCTCGGCGCGCGACTTTTGCCGCCGAGCCGACCAACGCGCCAGACGCCGCCCGGAATCGCGCAACAGGAAAGCTATCACATCGACGAGCCCTTGCCGCCGCGCCGGGACGAGCGCGCGCGAACGGGGTAGCGGCAAGGGCGGCGCATCGGCGATCGCGGCAAGAGCACTGGCCGCGGGCTCCCGGAGCGGTTCGGGCAACCGGGCGGGCGGTGAGGTTGGCAGTGAGGCGGGCAACTCCACCAGCGGCTCGGGCATCGAAGCCGGCGCCGAACCCTTGGCAAGCGCGGGTTCGGCCTCGATCAGGGCCTCAGACTCCAGCTTCGGGCCCTCCGGTAAGGCTTCAAGCACCAATGGCTCAGGCCGGGAGGGCAGCATCAGCGCGAGGGCCGGCTCGGCTTGCAGGCACAGCGCAAGCATGGCTTCAAATTCCACCTCGGGAAGGCGGTGCTCCGCCGGCGCGGCGCGGGGTGTGGCGGGCGTTGGCGCGACCGGCTCTGCGGGGGGCAGGAGGTGGCATATGGGTTCAGAGCCGCGGCGCTTGCCGCCACGCGCTTTGGCCTTCCTCGGTGAAACAGCGGCTGCGCCTGCTGCCTTGCGGGAGGCCGCCTTGCGGGCCTTCTTGCCCTTGGGATTGCGGCGCTTTTGCGGACGGCCTTCCGGGCGGCTTTCAGGTTCCGCCACATGTACTGGCACGGCCATGACCATGGCGCCGAGGGCACCTTCGGCCATTGCTGGTGAAGCGGGCAGTGCGAGAGCGGGCCCTGCCAGATTGGGTAGTCGGGCCTGCTCAGCCGAAGGCGCGCCGGTGCGAAGCAAACGGGTCAGCTCTTTGTGCGAGGAACGCGGGGTCGGCGGTTTGAAATCCGCTAGAGATGAAGATGTGCTGGGTGAACGCGAAGCTATGCGATTGCGTACGGTATGCATCGGTATTCCCTCCCCGGGTCCGTGCCTGTCCGATTCTCTCACGCACTGATTCGCATGGTCAATACGTAGTATCACCCTGCATGTTTTTACCTATTTCCAACAAAAAAGGGCGTCCCTTGCAGGACGCCCCTTTGCAGATTTGAGACTATAAACGAAGCGCTTAAGCTTCAGCCGCCTTTTTCTTGGCAGGAGCTTTCTTCTTCGGAGCGGGCGTTTCTTCCTCAGCCGCAGCGGCTTCGGCGGCGGGCTCGGCTGCCTTCTTTTTGGCGGGTGCCTTCTTGGTCGGCTTGGCTTCGGCCTCAGCTGTAGCAGCGTCTTCTGCCGGAGCCTCTTCAGCCTTGGCCTTCTTGGCCGCCTTCTTCGCAGCGGGCTTGGCGGCAGGCTTCACTTCAGCCGGGGTGCCATTTTCGTCCGCCTCGATGACCGCCTGCAATTCCTCGCGGGTTACCGCGCGGTCGCTGACTTCGGCCTTGTCGAAGAGGAAATCGACGACCTTGTCCTCATAAAGCGGAGCGCGCAGCTGAGCGGCTGCAAGCGCATCCTGGCGAATGTAGTCGGCAAAGCGCTGGCGGTCTTCCTCACGGTACTGCTGCGCGGCCTGACGGACGAGCATTTCCATTTCCTGCGCGGTGACCTGCACGCCATTGGCCTGGCCGATTTCCGAAAGCAGGAGGCCAAGGCGCACGCGGCGCTCGGCGATCTTGCGATAGTCGTCCTTCTCGCCTTCGATCTCAGCCATCGCCTCGGCGGGGTTTTCTTCCTTAGCAGCTTCGGCGGTCAA
>CANFIV010000304.1 GCA_947446935.1 Sphingomonadaceae bacterium
CACCCTCGCTGGGTCTGCTGACGCTGAATGCGCTGGCGGCTGCCGATTCGCTCCTGGTGCCGCTTCAGTGCGAGTTTTTCGCACTGGAGGGGCTGAGTCAGCTGCTTCAGACGGTTGAGCGGGTGCAGGAGCGGTTCAACCCTGATCTTGGTATTCTTGGCATCGTGCTGACGATGTACGATCGGCGCAATCGGCTCACCGATCAGGTGGCCGATGACGTGCGCTCGTGCCTCCACAATCTGGTGTTCGAAGCGGTGATACCGCGCAATGTGCGGCTTTCCGAAGCGCCCAGCCACGGGCTGCCGGCGCTGATTTATGACCATGCTTGTGCCGGTTCGCAGGCTTACATGAAGCTGGCGCGCGAGTTGATCGGGCGCCTGCCCGAACGGAGGAAAGCAGCATGAGCGGCGAAGCGGATAGCAGCGCGGTAAAAGCAGCCAAGCGTCCGGCTCTCGGTCGCGGGCTTGGAGCGCTTCTGGGTGAAACGCGGCGCGAGGAAGCGGTGTCGCGCATTTCGGTTTCCGCACCGAGCACCGCCATGCCGATGGCGCGCGAGAGTGGCCTTGCCATGCTCACGGTCGCATCGATTGAGCCGCATCCTGATCAGCCGCGGCGCCATTTCGATGAGGACGCGCTGGAGGAACTGGCGCGTTCGATCGCGGCGCGCGGGGTAATCCAGCCGGTGGTGGTGCGGCCCTTCGGTGATGGGCGCTATCAGATCGTGGCCGGCGAGCGGCGTTGGCGCGCCGCGCAGCGGGCGCGGCTGCACGAAATTCCAGCAATCGTGCGCCAGCTCGACGACCGCGAGGTAACCGCGCTGGCGCTGATCGAGAATTTGCAGCGCGAAGATCTGAATCCGGTCGAGGAAGCCCGCGCCTATCAGCGACTGTCTGAACAGGATGGCCTGACCCAGCAGGAAATCGCGACGTTTGTCGACAAGTCGCGCAGCCATGTCGCCAATCTTATGCGCCTGCTCGGCCTGCCGGGCGAAGTGCTTGATATGGTTGAGCGAAGCCAACTTTCGATGGGCCACGCGCGCGCGCTGACGGTCCTTCCCGATCCAATTTTGCTTGCGCACGAGACAGTGGCCAAGGGGCTTTCGGTCCGCGATGTCGAGCGGCTGGCCAAGCGCGCAATGCGGCCCGATGCCGCACCACGCCGCGCGCGGGCGGAGCGTGATCCGGCAAGTTCCGCCGATATTGCCGCGGTGCAGAACCATCTCGAGGAGTTTCTCGGACTGAAGGTCACGATTCAGGCCGATGCCGATCCTCGCACTGGATCGGTGACGATCCGTTACAAGACCCTGGATCAGCTCGATTTGATCTGCCAGCGACTTACCGGTGGGCAGATTTAAACGACTGCCCGCAAGGGCAAGTTAATCGTTCGATTAATTTCGATTGACCGGTCCGGTCGGCTTTGCGTATCCCTTGGGGTAACAAGTCTTGAACCGGAGAGCATGCCATGTCGCTCGATGCCATTTCCCGCAGTGCCTATTCGCCCGACCACGAGGCGTTCCGCCAGACGGTGCGCCGTTTTCTTGAAACCGAAGTGACGCCCAACGGGCCGCAGTGGGCCGAGGACGGGATTGTGCCCAAGTCGATCTGGCCCAAGGCGGGCGAACTCGGCATGCTGTGCCCGACGGTTCCCGAAGAATATGGCGGCCTTGGCCTCGATTTTGGCTACAACGCCATCGTCGATGAAGAGAGCGCCTACTATGGCCGCGTAACCACCGGCTTTTCGCTCCAGTCCGACATCGTGGTGAACTACCTGGTTTCGTACGGATCGGAGGAGCAGAAGCGCAAGTGGCTGCCCAAGATGGTCTCGGGCGAAGTGATCACGGCAATCGCCATGACCGAACCCGGCACCGGCTCCGACCTTCAGGGCATGCGCACCAGCGCCAAGAAGGATGGCAATCACTATGTCATCAATGGCTCGAAGACCTACATTACCAACGGTCAGAACGCGGATCTGGTTCTGGTCTGCTGCAAGACCGACACCGAAATCCAGCCGGGCTGGAAAGGCGTTTCGATCGTGCTGGTCGAGGCGGATCGCGAAGGCTTCCAGCGCGGCCGGAACCTCGACAAGATCGGGATGGACGAGGCAGATACCTCCGAGCTGTTCTTCAACGACGTGCGCGTGCCGATCACCAACTGCCTCGGCGAAGAGGGCAAGGGCTTCATCTACCTGATGAGCGAACTGCCGCAGGAGCGCCTCTCGATCGCGGTTTCGGCACAGGCCGGGGCGCAGCGCGCATTTGACGACACGGTGGAATTCACGCGCGAGCGCAAGGCGTTTGGCAAGCCGATCCTCGACTTCCAGAACACGCGTTTCGTGCTCGCCGATCTCAAGGCCAAGCTGCAGGTCGGCTGGGCCCACCTTGACTGGGCGCTGGCCCGCCACCTCAAGCGCGAACTGACCGCCGAAGAAGGCGCGGCGGCCAAGCTTTGGCACACAGAACTGCAATGGGAGATCATGGACAAGTGCCTGCAGCTCCACGGCGGCGCGGGCTACATGAACGAATACGCCATCGCCAAGGCTTGGCGCGGCGCGCGCGTGACGCGCATCTTTGGCGGCACGAGCGAGATCATGAAGGAACTGATCGGCCGCAAGCTCTAAGTCCGCTTCGCCCGAATTTACGATTCTGCAAAAAGGGCCTCGCCGGGAAACCGGCGGGGCCTTTTGCGTGCAGGCCGGTTTGCGAACCGACGTGGGGCACGGCCTCATGCCCCGATTTCATGCCTACAAAGCCATCCGTGACGCTCTGCGAACGCTTTCGAGAGATATGCGTTCCCGATCTCTGAATAATGTGACGGCAAAACAAAAATACTGTATCCGAAATGGACTAAGTCTCAAAATTTCTCCCAAATGGCGAAGTTGACATGGAAATAGATACGGTATTCTTATTTGTTGTTAACCATTCAAATTTCAAAGCACTTACAAATTTGATTGCCCTTAGCTTTCTAATTTTCACATTGGTAGCTGTAGTAAGTCCTACTTCGGTCAAGGCAGCCGACCGCGGCGCATGTCGCGCAATACCTTTTGCATCCGACACGATGCTCCATGACAGCTACAAGCTCGACCGGACTGCGCTCGCGGGGCCTGCAGCCGCGCCCCCATCCCGTTATTCCGAGGATGACGAGTCTGGCACAGCCAGCGATCTCGCCGCTGCCCGAACCCAAGTCGAACGCATTGTGCGCGTCAGCGGCCTTGAGATGAACTTCGTGCTGATCGCTACCGCATCCACCCCTGCATCCGCCCAGGTCGTCAACGGGCAGCGGATTATCATGTTCGATCCTCGCTTCATGGCGCGGATTGCCAATACCGCCTGCCCCGATTGGGGTGCCATGAGTGTGCTCGCACACGAAGTGGGGCACCATCTGGCAGGCCATACGATTCGCGCTTCGACTACGATGTGGAAGGATGAACTTGAGGCGGACGAGTTCTCGGGATTTGTTCTTGCTCGTCTTGGTGCCAGCCTCGTGGAGGCAACCG
>CANFIV010000305.1 GCA_947446935.1 Sphingomonadaceae bacterium
GGCGGACGTTCGAGCAACAGAGCCTCGGATTCGCCGAAACCGCTGTCGACGCGCAGATGCTCGGGGCGATTGAGCGCGGCCTCGTGAATGTTTGAACGGACGAACGCGGGGCAGAGTACCGAGATGCCAATGCCCTTCCGCGCCAGTTCGGCATGGAGGTTTTCCGAAAGGTTCAGCACTGCCGCCTTGCTCGCGGCATAGATCGCGAAGTTGGAAGGCATTGTTACGCAAGCGGCCAGCGAGGATGTGTTGACCACATGGCCGCCGCGCCCATGCCCGATCATCTGCGGCAGAAAGCTCTGCAGCCCGTTGATCACGCCGCCAAGATTGACGCCCATGCCGAAGTCCCAATCGGCATAGCCTGCCTGCAAGACCGGTCCTTCCACGCCCACACCCGCGTTGTTGACCAGGATGTCGATCCCGCCGAGCTCGCTTTCCATGCGCTCCGCCACTGCAGCAAAGGCGGCGCGATCAGTAACATCCAGCGTCAACGCGGCGACATTGCCGGCCAGCCCTTCCTCACGAATCTGGCCGAGCGCGGTGTCGATATGGTCGGTGCGGATATCGGCAATGACGACGAAGGCCCCGCGCTGCGCGAGTGCTTTGACGATGCCAAGGCCGATACCGCTGGCACCGCCGGTGACGAAGGCCTTCTTGTCGTGGAACGCGCGCATGGCCGGTCGATCAGCCCTGATAGACCCAATAGCGCGGTCCGAACCGGACTTCGAGTTCGGCAAGCTTGGCCTTGTGGATCGCCTGAATGGCTGAAGGCGTTGTTGCGTCTTCGGATGACACTTCCTCAAGGCGGATGCTGGTCGGGTCCTCGTAAAGATGTTCGCCCGCAAGCCGGGCCTTGTCGTCATAGGGCCACACGAAGGCCTGACGGCTCGATACATGATAAAGCGCATCGGCCTTGGGTGCGTCATAGCCGAGGCCCTGCAAGTCGCTGCCCTTGGCGAGCTGGTGGAAGGTGATCTCGTCGCAAATGCCAAAATCGCCGACAGCGAGCCGGTCGTCCGAATGCCAAAGCACGGCCTGCCCGACGCTGTTGTAGAAGCCCTTCACGCCGTCCTTGCCCTCGATCACGGCAGGATTGGCGCCCCACGTGACGCGGTAGACCGGGTGATCGACCATCATGTCGGGCGCGGTGATGTCGTCATAAAGGCCCGCGCCCTCAAGGTGCACGTGCCTCCAGAAGTTGAGGAGGATCGCCTTCTGGAAAGGATCACTGGTCTTGAGATAGAGCGCCTCGGTGGGCTTCATGCAGTCGAAGACGGCCTGTTCGATGGCGTTCATTACAAAGTCCTGTTCAAGATAAAGCTGGTGCGATCAGCACCTTGCATTGCTCCGTCCGCATGCGCAGCGCTTCAAACACATCCGGCGTTGCGGCGAGTGAAATCGTGTCTGTAACCAGCAGACGCGGCTCGGCCGCCCCGCGGTCCAGCGCATCGAGTGCGGCCTCGTATTCATGCCGCGTGAAGAAGGCGGACGTGATGAGTCGCACTTCCTTGGAAAGCATGGCGAAGCTGTTGAAGGTATCGGGCTTGGTACAAAGACCCAGCAGCACGATCGTGCCGCGCGCGCGCACCTGCTCCACCGCCTGCGCGATGAGGCCCGGCATTCCTACGCATTCGAATACCATGTCCGCTTTGCCGCCCAGCGCGCGTGCCGCAGCGCCGATCGGATCCGCGCGATCGGCGATGAAATCGTGCGCGCCCATCGCCAAGGCGCGCTCGCGCTGCCATTCGGCCACATCCTGCACCACGACGCGGCCTGCCCCCATGCGTCTGGCCCAGAACGCGATGGCGAGACCGATAGGCCCTGCCCCCAGCACCAGCACCTTGTCGCCAATGCGCATTCCGCCCATGGCGATACCGTGAAGCGCCACCGCCAGCGGTTCGATGATCGCGCCGTCCGCAAGGCTCGCGGACTTTGGCAGCTTCACACATTGGTTGGGCTTGGTCAGCGCGTACTCGGCATAGCCCCCGCCCTGCAGCCCGAACTGCTCGCACCACGAGACATTGCCGTCACGGCAGGCCGGGCACGTGCCGCAGCTGACGAGCGGGCTGACCGCGACCAGATCACCTTTGGCGAGGCCTTCGACGCCTTTGCCAAGTTCGACGATTTCGCCTGCAAACTCATGGCCGAGGATCGAGCCAGCACTCTGCCCGTAAGCTGGGTCCTCAGTCATGTGCAGATCAGAGCCGCAGATGCCGCAGCGTCCGACTTTTACGACTACGTCCCCCGCGCCGGGCACCGGATCGGGCACTGTTTCGACCGTTAGCGGCTTGTGAAGACCCTGCATGACAGCGGCGCGCATTGTTTTGGCTCCTCAGTGCGCCGTCTGGCCGCCATCGATCACAAAGGTGGCTCCGTTCACAAAGCTGGCGGCATCGCTGCACAGATGGAGCACCGTGCCAGCGATTTCCTCAGGCTGCGCGGCGCGGCCGCTGATGTTGCCGGCGAAGAAGGCGGAGCGGAATTCCTCGCTGTCCGCCCAGTGCTGGGTCATTGGTGTCACGACAAAACCGGGCGCGATCGCGTTCACCCGGATGTTCTTCTGCGCATATTCGATTGCCGCCGCCTTTGTCAGGCCGATGACCGCGTGCTTCATCGCGACATACGCAGACATGTTGGGATCGGCGATCAGCCCGCCGACCGAGGCGGTGTTGACGATCGCCCCGCCGCCGACTTTCAGGAAATGCCGGATTTCGGACTGGAGCGCATAGAACACACCCTTGAAATCGACATCGACCGCAAGCGCCATCTCTTCTGGCGGGACTTCATGCAACGGGCGCTGCGGGGGCAGGACACCGGCGTTGTTGAATGCCGCGTCCATCCGGCCGTAGCGCGCGACGCAGGCCGCCACGAGCGCTTCGAGTGCGGCGGGATCGGTGACGTCGGTCGGCGTGAAATCAGCATCGCCGCCCGCCTTGCGGATGATCGCAACGGTCTCTTCAGCGCGCGCATCGACATCGCCGATCATTACTTTCGCGCCTTCGCCTGCAAAGGCCACGCAGGCCGCCCGGCCAATGCCGGTCGCGCCGCCGGTGACGAGCACGGCTTTGCCCTGATAGATCATTCCTGCCATGCCGGTTGCTCCCCTTTGGCGACTTTGGATGAGTTGCCGAGCAGGAAATCGCCCAGCACATCGACGGCATCCGGGAAGGCCTTGACGACCCGGGCGCGCAGATCGGCACTGTCCTTCGATGCCGCGACCAGTTTGGGCCACTCGGCGATATAGCGCCGGGTGAATTCAAGACCCGATGCATCGTTGGCAAGGCTGGGCTTAGAGTGGCCCGCGACCACGATTTCCGGCTTCAGCGCAAGGAAGCTGTCGTTTGCTTTGCCCCATGCCGCGATGGCGGCAGCGTCATGCTCGCCCATCCACAAGTACATCTGGTTATAGACCAGATCACCCGGGAACAGCGCCTTGATCGAGGGTGCCCAGAGCGCCGTGGCATGTACGTGATCGCCC
>CANFIV010000306.1 GCA_947446935.1 Sphingomonadaceae bacterium
CCCCGCTGCCTTTCATTGTGCGAAAGCCAAGCGGCGAGGACAAGTCCAAAGCCAACGGATGAAGCACACCAGATCAAAAACGCGACGATCATGGCGAGGTATCCTGTGTGTGTGCTTGCAGAAAGCGATCTGCGGTCGACGATGCAATAAAAAATCATTTAATTTCAGAATTTTAATATATTCAGTAGCCCGGCTTACTGAGGTCCAGAACGTCTCCATCAGTCCAGATCCGCATCGAACCAGGCCAGTTGTTCAGCCGATAGTTCACCTGACAGAGCGTATAGGGTCAGCCTGTTGCGCTCATATTGGCGGATGGCATCGTCAAGTTGGCGCTGGGCATCAAAGGTGAAGGCCTGAGCTGTGACGACGTCGTTTTGGGTGCGGATCTCGACATCGCGCCCGGTGATTGCGGCGCGTTCCTGAAGCCTTGCCGATTCAAGCGCGACGCGCAGCGCGGCGATTTGCGCCACGGCATTGCGCTGGCCCAGCCAGGCGCGCTCGATCTGGAGATGGAGGTCACGCAGCGCGCTATCGAGTTCGTGTCGGGATTGCGCCGCTTGCGCCAGCGCCTGTCGCCGCCTGGATTCCATGCCGCCACCGGTGTAGAAAGGAATGGAGAGCGTAACCCCGCCGACATATCCGCCGACCCTGTCTGGAAACAGCAGGCTGTTGTTTCCGCCCGGTCGCCACATCTGCTGATAACTGGCATTCGCCTCGAGTTTGACATGGCCGGCGAGCCCGAAGTCATCAGCCTTGGCCATGGCCGCGTCCAGCGCATGCTGCTGCGCGGTGATGGTCGGTGATGCCGTATCCGCCCGGCTTTGCCAGGCGCTCAGCGGGTCCACTGGAGGCACCGGAATCACGTCGGCTTTCAAAGGCCGGATCGTTTGGCCGTCCAAACCTGTCAGGGCACGGTAGCTTGCCAAGGCGAGATCGTGCTGCGCCGACAGCACAATGGCTTGGGCGGCAGCGTTATCGCCGCGCGACTGCGCTTCGCGGACATCCGTTATCCGAGCGCGCCCGGCATCGAACCGCGCCTGTGCCGCGCGCTGTTCGCGGCGGGCCACATCTTCCTGCGCGCGCACAAGCGCGAGTGCATCTGCGGCGGCCTGAACATCCAGATAGGCATCAAGCACCCGCAGCATCAATTGCTGCTTTTGGCCGGCAAAGCGCGCCTCCGCGGCGCGGGCTCCCGCACGCAATTCGCGGGCTTTGGCCAGTGAAGCCCCGTCGAACAGAGGCTGTGTCGCCTGAACAGAGCCGTTAACGACAGTTCCTGAGAAGCTCAGCGGAACTTCCCCTGCCAGCACAGCGGGCAGATGAGCGTTCATCGTGGTTCGGCTGTACATCAGCCCAGCGCTCGCCGTGACGTTCGGAAGATACAGTGCACGGGCCTGCGCGGAGTTCTCGCGGTCCGCATCGAGCGCATCCTGTTGCGCAAGAAAGTCCGAATCGGTTTTCAGCGCAGCTTGCCAGGATTCAAAAAGGGTCTGGCTGCGCGTCGAACTTGGGAGGAGGCCAAGAGCAAGCATGGCAATCAGGGCGGTTGGCTTAAGCATGGGCAGCATCCGCATCTGGATCTTTCGCGCCATAGGCAGCAGCATAGAGCGCCGGCAAAAAGATCAAGGTGAGAGCGGTGGCCACGATCAACCCGCCCATGATCGCGAACGCCATTGGCCCCCAGAAGATCGAGCGCGTCAGCGGAATCATCGCCAAAATGGCGGCAAGCGCCGTCAGCATGATCGGTCGCAATCGATGCACCGTCGCCTCGACGATGGCGGACGCCAAATTGGTGCCCGTCGCTTCAAGCGCTTCGATCTGCGACACGAGAATGACCGAATTGCGCACCACCATGCCGAACAAGGCCAGTCCGCCCAGCATTGCGACAAAGCCGAAGGGGATGCGAAAGGCCGCCAGCATGGCCGCGACGCCGATCAGGGCCAGCGGCCCGGTCGCGACAATCAGCAACATCTTTTTCGTGCTTTGGACCTGCACCATCAGCAACAGTGCAATCAGGGCGAGAGCGACCGGCACACCGGCCATCACCGAGCCTTGTGAGCTGGCGCTCTCCTCAATCGCGCCGCCAAAGGTCAGGGTCGCCCCGGAGGGCATGGCACCGCGAATCTGGTCCATTCGCGCCGCAAGGGCCTGCGCGATTTCGGCGGGTTGCGCGCCGCTGACATCGGCCTGGACCGTTATAGTGGGCAAGCTGGACCGTCGCTTGAGCTCGGCGGGCTCGAACTGCGGAATCAGCCGGGCGACTTGCGAAATCGGGAAAACACGGCCCGATTGAGTCGCCACCAAGGCTTGCGAGAGGCGGTCCAAACTGTTGCGCTCATCGCTCGCGAGCCGCACATTGACGTCGATGGCCCGGTCACCCTCACGATACGTGGTGATCGGCATGCCTTCGAGCGCGGTCTGGAGGCTGTTGTTGACCTCCGCAGTCGTCACTCCCAGCGCGCGGGCCTTGTCCTGATCCAGTTCGACCCGGACCTTCTTGAGGAACTCGCCGTAATCCTTGTTTACCCCGCGAATGCGCGGGTCTGCCCGGAACAGCGCCTCAACCTGTTCCGCCGCGGGCGCAATATCGGCAAAGCTGCGACCAGACAGCCGGATCTTGAGCGGTTGTCCTACGGGCGGCCCCAACTCCAGCGTGCTGACCCGGCCGCGCAACTCGGGAAACTGGGTGTCGAGCAGAGACTGGATCCGCTGTGCAACATGGTCGCGAGCTTCCGTATCGCGCGGCATCACGACAAGCTGAGCCAACGCGAGGCTGGGTGTCTGCACATCGAGCGAGAGATAGAAGCGCGGTGCACCGCTGCCGACGTAGCTCGTGACGGAGGTGACATCCGGCATTTTGGCAAGCGCGGCTTCCATGCGCCGCGCCGCCGCATCGGTTGCCGCAAAGCTGGCGTTCTGGCTGACACGCAAATCGATCAAGAGCTCGGGGCGATCCGATGTCGGGAAAAACTGCTTGGGCACGACCCACGCAAACAGCGCGAGCGCGGCGATGAACAACGCGGCTGTCGTTGCGATGACGACCCGACGATAGCGCAGCGCCATCCGCACGACCGCCCGGAAGCGGACATAGAACGCGCTGTCATAGCCACCCTCATGGCCGTGATCGGCACCATCAGGCGTGCCCGCGCCAGTTGCGGGGCTCACCCGCGCGGACAAGAGCCACGTTGCGATCAGCGGCGTGATCAACACCGCAACGGCCCATGAAAACCCCAGCGAAATAGCCACGACATCGAAGATCGACCGCGAGTATTCACCCGCCGATGACTGCGCCAGGGCGATGGGCAGGAAGCCGGTTGCGGTAATGAGCGTACCGATCAACATCGGCTGAGCCGTGACCAGATAGGCTGATGTCGCCGCGCGCACCTTGTCCCAACCGGCGTGCAACTGCGTTTCGATCTGCTCAACCACGATGATGGCATCATCGACCAGCAGCCCCAGCGCGATGATCAGCGCACC
>CANFIV010000307.1 GCA_947446935.1 Sphingomonadaceae bacterium
AAAATGCTGTCTGCTTCTTGTTCAGTATATTTGCGAGCTGGATGCATTGTGCCGTTTCGGGGAGTTTTGATGGCAAGCATTAAAGTGTAAATCCCCCAAAAAAGTTCCCCATCCCCGGAATCTCGGTCAGTTTCTTTTGGCCACCGTAGTTTAATTTCGTTTTCTATGGCTGTTAAAATATTGCCCCAATTTTTCATTACAGGCTTATCAAGACCGGATACCTGAAGCGCTTTCGCCACCGCCTTTACGCCCAACTCCAAAACCCGAAAGCAATGGAAAACTGCGGCTGTTGATCGACCAAGTGCATGGCACTTTCCGGCTTCCTCAATATCGAATGCTGCGGTTTCAAATTTATCAGCAACAGCCCTGCCCAAGAGGGGGGCCTTTGGGTCCCATAAGTTCGCTTCTTGGTGGGTAAGACTAAACGCGTAAGTTAATTTAATTTCATCTCTAAGGCGTCCGTCCATTTCACCTAAAAGATATTTCAAATTACCATAGGTTAATCGGCCATCTTTCATCAAATTTAGGGGCTTTTCCGCAGATGATGCAGTAACAGGGCAATTCACTTTATTAAGTTCACTTAACATACTTTGAAGTATGGGTATAATTGCGGTACAGTCTTCCCCAACCAAAAGCATTTCATCTGGGAAACGGTCCTTGGTGGTCTCTAGCCGGTTATAAATTTGCTGAAGGTCAACTCCGTAGGAGTACAATAACAGCGGTGAGATTATCTGCATATTGCGGAAGCCCCCAAGTCGATCAAGGTGCATCACTTAGCACCCCCTTCCCGGCTTGGGTACGCGAAATATAACAACGCCAGGCGATTGCATGGACGCGGTTTGTTCCCCATATTCAGCCTATGGCTGAACTCGTGATCCGCAGGGGGCTGGAAGAGCCCGACACTTCCGCAAACTTTGTGCCGCACAAGCCGGTGCGGCCGGAAAAATCCGAAGGCGGGCGGCCGTTTCGCGTGGTTTCGGAGTATCAGCCCGCGGGCGACCAGCCCACCGCGATCGCCGATCTCGTCGCCTCGGCGCTGACGGGCGAGGCGACTCAGGTGCTGCTGGGCGTGACGGGTTCGGGCAAGACCTTCACCATGGCCAAAGTGATCGAGGAACTGCAGCGCCCGGCGCTGATCCTCGCGCCCAACAAGATCCTCGCGGCGCAGCTCTATGGCGAGTTCAAGAGCTTCTTCCCGGACAACGCGGTCGAGTATTTCGTTTCCTACTACGACTACTACCAGCCCGAGGCCTATGTGCCCCGGTCTGACACCTACATCGAGAAGGAAAGCTCGGTGAACGAGGCGATCGACCGGATGCGCCATTCGGCCACGCGCGCGCTGCTGGAGCGTGACGACGTGATCATCGTCGCCTCGGTCTCGTGCCTCTATGGTATCGGTTCGGTCGAGACCTATTCGGCGATGATTTTCGACCTGAAAGTGGGCGACACGGTCGACAACGGCGAGATCATCCGCAAGCTTGTGGCGCTGCAGTACAAGCGCAACGATGCAGCCTTCCAGCGCGGCAATTTCCGCGTGCGCGGCGATAATCTGGAAATCTACCCCTCGCACTACGAGGACATGGCCTGGCGCGTCTCGTTCTTTGGCGACGAGATCGAATCCATCGCCGAGTTCGATCCCCTGACCGGCAAGGCGGGCACCAAGCTCAAGTCCGTGCGCGTCTACGCAAACTCCCACTATGTGACGCCGGGGCCGACGATGAAGCAGGCGGCGGACGCGATCCGCTTCGAGCTGACCGAGCGGCTGAAGGAGCTGGAGATCGAGGGCAAGCTGCTCGAAGCCCAGCGGCTGGAACAGCGCACAAACTTTGATCTCGAAATGATCGCCGCCACCGGCAGCTGCGCGGGGATCGAGAACTATTCCCGCTTTCTCACCGGACGCATGCCCGGCGAGCCGCCGCCGACTTTGTTCGAATACCTGCCAGACAACGCGCTGCTTTTCGTCGACGAAAGCCACCAGACCGTGCCGCAGATCGGCGCGATGTCGAAAGGCGATCACCGCCGCAAGATCACGCTGGCGGAATACGGCTTCCGCCTGCCGAGCTGCATCGACAATCGCCCGCTGCGCTTCAACGAATGGGACGCTATGCGCCCGCAGACCGTCGCGGTTTCGGCCACGCCGGGCCATTGGGAAATGGATCAGACCGGCGGCGTGTTTGCCGAACAGGTGATCCGGCCGACCGGCCTGATCGATCCGCCGGTCGAGATCCGCCCGGTCGAGGACCAGGTGCAGGACTGCATCGAGGAATGCCGCAAGACCGCGCTCGCGGGCTATCGCACACTCGTCACCACGCTGACCAAGCGCATGGCCGAAGACCTGACCGAGTTCATGCACGAGGCAGGCCTGCGCGTGCGCTACATGCACTCCGACGTCGAGACACTGGAGCGCATCGAACTGATCCGCGACCTGCGGCTTGGCGTCTACGATGTGTTGGTGGGCATCAACCTGCTGCGCGAAGGGCTCGATATTCCCGAATGCGGGCTGGTGACGATCCTGGACGCGGACAAGGAAGGCTTCCTGCGCAGCGAAACCTCGCTGATCCAGACCATCGGCCGCGCCGCGCGCAATGTCGATGGCCGCGTGATCCTTTATGCCGACCGCATGACCGGAAGCATGGAACGCGCCATCGCTGAAACCGACCGTCGCCGCGAGCGGCAGCACGCCTTCAACCAGCTCCACGGCATCACCCCGGAATCGATCAAGCGCGACATCCACAACATCGTGGCCGACACCGCGAGCCGCGACGGCGTGCTGGTCGAGATCGATGCGGACGGCGCCAACAACCTCGTCGGCCATAACTTGCGCGCCTATATCGAAGAGCTCGAGCGCAAGATGCGCGCCGCCGCCGCCGACCTCGAATTCGAAACCGCAGGCCGCCTGCGCGACGAGATTCGGGCACTGGAAGCCAGCGAACTCGGCCTGCCCGATGGCGACCGCAAAGCGCCGATTGTGGGGCGGAGCAACGAGGGCAAGCCGGGGACGCGCAAGACACGATATGGGAAGAGCCAGAAGAAGTGGGGGAAGTGATGCTTGCAGAATGGCAGAATTCTGCTAGCAATTTTGCACCTTCAGGATATGCAGATGGCCACCGCAACTGTACGCAACGTCGATGACAAGGACTACGCCGCGCTGGCCGAGATTGCGGCCGCGAACGGGCGGTCGATTTCCGAGGAATTGCGCGAACTGATCGCAGGGGCTGCGCGGCGCTGGCGGCTTGAAGCGCTAGTCGCGCAGATCAAGCCCTTGCCCCTGCCTGAGGGCATGACCACGCTCGATCTGCTGCGCGAGGAGCGGGACAGCTGGTGATCGTTTTTGACGCCAGGCTGGCGCTTAAGTGGTATTTCGACGAGCCGGGTGTGGAGGCTGCGAAAGCTGAACTTGTCCGGCATGGCGGCGAGATCGTTGTACCTGGCGTCTTTCTGGTCGACGTTACCGCCGCGCTGGTC
>CANFIV010000308.1 GCA_947446935.1 Sphingomonadaceae bacterium
GACGTCTCGGGCGAAGGCGTGCAGCAGGCGCTGCTCAAGCTGATGGAAGGCACCACCGCGAGCGTTCCGCCGCAGGGCGGGCGCAAGCATCCGCAGCAGGAATTCCTGCAGGTGGACACCACGAACATCCTGTTCATCTGCGGTGGCGCGTTCGCGGGCCTTGAAAAGATCATCTCGGACCGCCTGCAAAAGCGCTCGATCGGTTTCGGCGCGCATGTGGCGGACCCGGACAAGCGCAAGGTCGGCGAACTCCTCCAGAAGGCGGAGCCGGAAGATCTGCTCAAGTTCGGGTTGATCCCTGAATTCGTCGGCCGTCTGCCGGTGATCGCCACGCTCAACGACCTCGACATCGAGGCGCTGGTCAAGATTCTGCGCGAACCCAAGAACGCGCTGATCAAGCAGTACCAGAAGCTGTTCGATCTCGAGGACGTCCAGCTGACCTTCACGGACGACGCGCTCGAAGCAATCGCCAAGCGCGCCATCGAACGCAAGACCGGCGCGCGCGGGTTGCGCTCGATCGTCGAAGGGCTGCTGCTCGATACGATGTTCGATCTGCCCACGCTGGAAGGCGTTACCGAGGTTGTGGTCGACAAGGACGTCGTCGACGGCCGCAAGGAGCCCGTGCAGGTGCTCAAGGGCAAGGAACAGGCGGCCTGATTTCCCAATACCTCCCTATGCCTGAGGCATGGGGAGGGGGAACGCCCGCGCATTCGGTCAATCGGCTTGAGGCGTTACCTCTTCGTCTGCAGCCAGAATCGGCTTCGCAGTCCGACTGCGGAGCAAGTGTTTGCAGATTGGCCTGGAATTGAGGTCGAATCAGCCGGGACAAATCACGATGCCACCAATCCCCTGACGGCTGAGTTGGTGGCGTGGGCTGACGTGATCGTGGTGATGGAAAAGGCCCATCGCAACAAATTACAGCGCAGGTTTCGCAAGTCGCTCAATGGCCAGCGGGTGATCTGCCTCGATATTCCAGACAATTACGAGTTCATGGACCCGGAGCTTGTCCGGTTGCTTAAGGAGAGAATGGCGCGCTTTTTGCCTGCATCTTGAACTTCTTTACCCGGCCACCTTCGCAAACCGTGCATCCGCCGCGCTCCAAGTCGCCGCTGCCATGAAGGCATCCACATACGCCCCAGCCTTCGCGCCGTAGTCCATCGCATAGGCATGTTCGTACATGTCCATGGCCAGGATCGGCACGCCGCCTGCCAAGGTTTGGGTGTGGTCGCTTGCCCACTGGTTGGTGAGGCGGCCATCATGCGGGGACCATTGCAGCAGGACCCAGCCCGAGCCGCCGCCGAGCGCTTTGCCCATGGCCGAGAATTCTGCTGCCCAGCGTGCGTGGCTCCCGAAATCGCGTTCGATCGCGCCGCCGAGTGCCGCGCCGGGTTTGCCGCCGGTGCCAAGGCACGAGAAATAGACCTCGTGGAGAATCATCGAGTTCCACGCGATCAGTTCCTCGCGCTTCAGGCCATTCAGCAGGAAGCCCGGGGCGGTCGCCATGTCGAGCTTGGCGAATTCGCCCTTGATCGCGCCGATACGCTTCACCGCGCTGACGTAGTTGTTGTCGTGGTGGCTGGTGAGCAGCTTGGCGGAAAGGCCGGTCACGCCTGCTGGATCAAAGGGCAGCGGCTGGGGGTTGGGGGCGAAACCGGGAGCCGGGGCTGCGGTCTGTGCGGCGGCGGGCAGGGCGGTGGCAGCGGCCACGGTCATGGCGGCGGTGAGAGCGGTGCGGCGATCGATCTGCATGAGGTGCTGGCTCCGACAAAGGGCGTGGCACGAGACTATGGTCGCATCCCCCGTCTTGTCCAGCGCCCGCTATCCCGCTGCGCTGAGGGGCAGGCAGCCGGGCGCGCAGGCGTGCCCGGCATGGTCTGCTGTCTCGACCTGCACGGTCGAGTGGCAGATCGCAAAATCGTGCTCCAGCGCATGGGCAAGGTCGCTCAGGAACGCATCGCCGGGATGCCCGGCGGGCATCACGAGATGCGCGGTCATCGCGGTCTCGGTCGTGCTCATCGGCCAGATGTGAAGATCGTGCACCGCACTGACGCCGGGCAAGGCAGCGAGATAGTGCTCGACTTTGTGCCCGTCGACCGAGGCGGGGACGCCGTGGAGGCCCATCTTGACCGAGTCCTTGAGCAGACCCCAGGTTCCTGCGGCGATGATCCCGACGATGACAAGGCTGGTGACCGGATCGATCCACCAGGCGCCCGTCAGCGCGATGAGGAACCCCGCGGCGACCACGCCGGCGGAAACGGCGGCATCGGCGGCCATGTGCATGTAGGCGCCGCGGATGTTGATGTCGCTCTTGCGGCCACGCAGGAAGAGAAGCGCGGTGACGGTGTTGATCGCGATGCCGATCGCGGCGACGATCATGACCGGGCCCGCTGCGACGGGAGCGGGATCGATCAGCCGGCGGATTGTCTCGACCAGAATGGCGCCCAAGGCTACGAGCAGCAGCGAGGCGTTGAACAGCGCCGCGAGGATCGAGCTCGACTTGTAGCCATAAGTGAAGCGGGCCGAGGGTGGGCGCGCGGCCAATATGCCCGCGCCCCAGGCGATGGCGAGGCTGAGCACGTCGGACAGGTTATGGCCCGCATCGGCGACCAGCGCCATCGAGCTGGAGATCACGCCATACGTCGCCTCGATGACAACAAACGCGCTGTTGAGCACGATGCCGATGGCAAAAGCGCGGCCGAAGCTGGCGGGGGCGTGATGATGATGCCCGTGCCCGTGGTCATGCCCGTGCCCGTGATCGTGGTCGTGGTCGTGATGATGGTGCGCGCTGGACATAAGCCGCTCCCTAGCGCCTTCATTCAAAAGTGGAAAACGCTTTGAAGACGGGAGCCCAATTTGCCAGGGGGCCTGTAAGCCGGGTTCTGTAGCGCGGACGGTATCCCACAAGTGGACCGTATCCGCACTGGCAGCCATTCCTCTAGGCGGCCCGTTGCCGGGCGCGCTCAAGCAACCAACCCGGACTGCTGGCCCAAAACAAGCCTGCTCTTGCGAGCGCGCAGTCCCTATTCGGTCTTGCTCCGGGTGGGGTTTACCTTGCCGCTTCTGTTACCAGTCGCGCGGTGCGCTCTTACCGCACCCTTTCACCCTTACTGTCCATTTCTGGATTAGCGGTCTGCTCTCTGTGGCACTTTCCCTAGGGTTTCCCCCGGCGGGCGTTACCCGCCACCCTCGTTTCGTGGAGCCCGGACTTTCCTCGGCGACATTGCTGTCGACGCGGCTGCCCGGCCCCCTGGCAGCGGTCACCTAGCACGCCCGAGATCGCGTTCCAACAAGAGCTCGAACAAGAGCGCGCCGATCAGCCCGTCGATCTCACCATCGATCCGCGCGGGCCGCCAGCGCCTCTGGAATGCGCGCACAGCCGCCGTCTGGTCGGTTATGTCGTACCCGAAGCGCTCGAGCGCGAGGAAGAACGCGCCGGGGTTGTCGTAGATCAGCCGCATGGTGA
>CANFIV010000309.1 GCA_947446935.1 Sphingomonadaceae bacterium
ACCATATATACCGGCGCTATCTGGAACTGGGGTCTGTTGTCGCGCTGGCCAAGGAACTGAACGCGCAGGGACACCGGACCAAGCTTCAGCAGCGCACCAGCGGGCCGCACCGTGGCGGCTGCATCTTTCGGCGCGGCACACTCTACCACCTGCTCTCGAACCGCATCTACATCGGCCGCATGGTCCACAAGCGCGACGACTTCGAGGGTGAGCATGACGCCATCGTTTCTGCTGACCTGTGGGAGGCTGTGCAGGCCAAGCTCAAGGAAAATGCCTCGGGCACATCCCGGCGGCTCCGGAGCCAGCAGCCAAGCCTGCTGGTCGGGCTGGTCTTCGACGGTGACGGCCGCGCGATGACTCCCAGCCATGCGACCAAGCCGGGCCGGCGCTATCGCTACTACATCACCCGTCCGGATCAGATCGAGGATACACCGGCGTGGCGGGTATCGGCCTATGATCTGGAGAACTTGGTGTGCGAGCGACTCTCCATCCTGCTCACCGACCAGCAATGGCTGTGTGATCTGGCAGGCGATGCGCATGCGGACACGATCCGGCATTTGCTCGCCAGTGCTGACCTGGCCGCAGCGACGCTGCGCAGTGGCACCGCACGGGACAAGGCTGTGCTGCTTCCTGCCATCATCACGCGCGTCGATCTCCGCGAGGACGGCATCGACCTTGCCATCGACACCGCCCGGTTGGCCGCAGCCATCGGTCTCGATGCGATTGCCGAGACGGCGGAGATGTCCATGGTCGTAACGCTCGCCGCGACCAAAGTGCGATGCGGGCATCAGCTGCGCCTCGTGATTCCGGGACCGCACGTCCTCAGTATTGCGCCTGCCACGCGCGACGAGAAGCTCGTCGCGCTGATCGCCGAAGCGCACACCGCGCGAAAGCTCGTCCTTGCCAGCCCGGAGCAATCCATCGCCAGGATCGCTGCAAGCAATGGCCGCTGCCGCACCCGGCTGGGCAAGCTTGCGGCATTGTCCTGCCTCGCGCCTGACATCGTGACCAGCATCGTCGAGGGACGGCAGCCGCCGGCGCTGACCGCCCGGACCCTGCAGGATATCGACTTGCCGCTCGCTTGGCCTGACCAGCGCGCGCTGCTCGGCTTCGCCTGAGCCAAAACCCCGGCTTTTTGACTGCAGTCAGGATTTTCCGGCCGGAGACGGTGGCATTTTCGCGCGCGTATGTTGCGGCAATCTGGACGGTCTCTGACTGCACACGCACTTGGAGCGCGTGCGAAATCGCCCGGAACTGCGCCAGTTTTGGCGACCATCCAGGACAGCGCCCCTTGCGGGGATGTTTTTCAGGACTGTTTGGTGCGGTCGAGAAGACTCGAACTTCCACGGGCTTTCGCCCACAACGACCTCAACGTTGCGCGTCTACCAATTCCGCCACGACCGCACGTCGAACGGGTTTTGCCTTTTAAAAAAGGCTGTCCCGCCGGGGTAGGAGCGGGCCACTAGCAAAGGACCCAGCGGTGCGCAACAACCAAGGGGTGATTTTTTAGTCCGGCTTCCAGCCGATCTGCGCGACTGCGGCGCTGTTGGGAACGTCTGTCACCGCCTCGTTGATCGTGACGCTCTCACCGGGTTTGAGCGATTCGCGGGGCGGAGTGACATCCCAAGTGTAGACCACCTTGTCCTTGGCATCGCGCAGCACGATCAAGATCGGCGGCACCTCTTGCGGGTCTTTCCCGACATTGGTTACCGTGCCACTGGCACCGAAATATTTGGTGCCATTGGGCAAGGTGCGCCGATCCTGCCGCTCGGACGGAAATGAGAGCACCAGATCGGGACGCCCGGCGCCGAAGGTGGCATGCGCGGAGGGCAACCATTTGGGCAGACCGAACCACATGCCAAGGCCGATCAAAGCTGCCACGACGATCGCGAAACCGATCGCGGCCAATGTCCAGAGGTGGGAGGTGTTGCGGCGCGGGCGAAAGGGCGGCTCGTGCACGAAGCGCGATCCGGCCTCCGCGAAGGTATCATCGCCGCCGCGGGTTATAGGGCGGTGGACCGCGGGCGGCTCTGGCACTTCGTCACCAGGATCGTGATCGAGCACTGGCGGCGCTTCTGCCTCGGCCGATGCCGGAACCTGCCGCTCTGATTCAGGAGGGGGTGACGTGGGCGGCGAAGACGGGTGCTGCGTCTGGACCGCAGCCTCCACAGCCAGCGCAGGTTCCGGCCGCGCAGGCAATTCGGGGCCTTGCTGGAACCAGCTGTGGCGGCACTTGGCACAGCGCACAGTGCGGCCATCCACACCAATAGTGCTGTCGGGAACGACATACCGCGTCGAGCAAGCGGGGCACGCGATGATCATGCCGTCGGGTTAAGCATGGGCTTGCCCCGAGAAACAATAGGCGCGGACGGGGAGAAGTGCTTCCGCAGCCTTTTTTCCACATCGATAGACGCCTATAGCCCACGCAAGGCGCAACTTTGCCGCGCCCACCACGCCCGGGCCAACCCCAAGGATCGCCACGCCTGACATGAGCCAGCCTGATGCCGAAATTGTCCAGTTCGACAATGTCGGGCTGCGTTACGGGACGGAGAAGGAAATCCTGACCGATATTTCGTTCACGCTCTATCCCGGGCGGTTCTATTTCCTCACGGGCGCAAGCGGCGCGGGCAAGACCAGCCTGCTCAAATTGCTTTATCTTTCGCAGCGCCCCTCACGCGGGCTGATCCGCCTGTTCGGGACCGATGCGATCACCCTGCCGCGCGAACGCCTGCCCGGGTTCCGCCGCCGCATCGGCGTGGTGTTCCAGAATTTTCGGTTGGTCGATCACCTTTCCGCTTTCGATAATGTCGCACTGCCGCTGCGCGTGGCGGGGGTGAGCGAAAAGGAGATCGCGCAGCCGGTTGGCGACATGCTTGAATGGGTGGGTCTGGGAGACCGCCAACATGCCCGGCCGGCTACACTTTCGGGCGGGGAACAGCAGCGCGTGGCGATCGCGCGCGCCGTGATCGCGCGGCCCGATATGCTCGTAGCGGACGAACCGACCGGCAACGTCGATCCCGAAATGGCGCTCAAGCTGCTGCGCCTGTTCGAAAGCCTAAACCGCCTCGGCACCACGGTTGTGGTCGCCACCCACGACGTGCACCTCATCCGCAAGGTGCCGGAATCGCTGATCATGCGGCTCGACAAAGGGCGGCTGAGCGATCCTACAGGGGCGCTGCGCTATCCGCCTCGGCGCCCGGCCACGTCCAACCCGATTGCTCCATCACCGCTATGAATGCCCTCACAACCGCTCTCGGATCGCTTGGAAGACGCTGGCGCGGCGCGGCTGCGACAGGCGATCCGCGTCTGGTGCCCGATGCGCAGCTTTCCGGACCGATGCCATGGGTGATCGCGATCATGATCGCCTTGACCGTTGTCGCGGCTGCAAGCGGCCTTGCGCTGCGCAATGCGGCACGGACGGCGAGCGCAGATCTGGAAGGCGGGGTGACCGTGCAGATC
>CANFIV010000310.1 GCA_947446935.1 Sphingomonadaceae bacterium
CCGCGCACCGGTGCCAACACCGCATGGGTGCCCAGCCCCACCGCGGCGACGCTCCACGCGATGCACTATCATCAGGTCGATGTCTTCGCGGTGCAGGACGAGGTGCGCAAGCTGGCAACACCGGGCCTAGATGCGCTGCTGGCGATCCCGCTCGCCGAAGGGGCCAACTGGTCCGCCGAAGACGTCCGCGCCGAACTCGACAACAACGCGCAAGGCCTGCTCGGCTACGTGGTGCGCTGGATTGATCAGGGCGTCGGCTGCTCGAAGGTGCCCGATATCCATGACGTTGGCCTGATGGAAGACCGCGCCACCTTGCGCATTTCCAGCCAGCACATGGCCAACTGGCTGCACCACGGCGTATGCAGCGAAGCCGAAGTCATGGATGCGCTGCACCGCATGGCCGCAAAAGTGGACGCCCAGAACGCGGGCGATCCGCTCTACGAGCCGATGGCTGGCAACTGGGACACGAGCTTCGCCTTCAAGGCCGCCTGTGATCTGGTGTTCAAGGGCCGCGAGCAGCCGAGCGGCTATACCGAGCCGCTGCTGCATGCGTGGCGTTTGCGGAAGAAGGCGGCTTTGGTGGGGTGAGGAATGGTTCGCGGCTGACCAGACGGAAACGCCATGTCGATTGTTCGAACGATTCTGATCCCGGCTTGCGCGCTATCGCTGCTTTCGCCTGCGGCGCAGGCGCGGGCCACCAAAGTTGCGCTCACGTTCGACGATTTGCCCGCGCTCAGTATCGAGAGCGATCAAACCTACATCGATACATCGAACATCAAGCTGCTGCAGGGTCTCAGGCGGCACCATTTTCCCGCGGTTGGGTTTGTCAATGAAGGCAAGCTCGATGATGGGGAGCGAGAGGCGCAGATCGCCAATCTGAAGCGCTGGGTTGAGGCCGGAATGGAACTGGGAAACCACACCTTCTCGCACGAATCTCCCAACACGCTTGGTCCAACGGATTACATAGCTGATATCGCACGCGGTGAGCCCGTGACTCGTGCCCTAATGGCCAGCCATCATCGGCACTTGCGCTGGTTCCGGCACCCTTATCTGGAAACGGGCTATCCGGCGTCGGTCAAGGCATCGATCAACGCTTGGCTGGCGGTGCATGGATATCGCATCGCACCCGTAACCATCGACGCCCAAGATTGGGAATTCGCCGAGCCTTACGACGATGCCATCGCACGCAAGGACATAGAGGCACAGCGACGGATCAAATCCGAATACCTTGCCTATACCGAAAAGCAAATCGGGTGGTCTCTGGCCAGCGCGCGCATCTTGTTCCGGGGCGACATGGCGCAAGTGATGTTGCTTCACTGCACGCGGCTGAACGCCGATACAATCGACGAGCTTGCGGTCATTTTAAAGCGCATGCATCTTCATCCGGTCTCTCTGGCCAGCGCCATGCGGCATAGGGCCTACCGAACCCCGGATGATTATAACGGGAAGGACGGCATCAATTGGCTGGAGCGCTGGTCGCTCTCGCTGGGCAAGGACTTGCCCGACGCAGGCAACGAGGACCCGCCCGACGATATCCAGGCGGCATATAACCGCGTCGATGAAGATCGAAACCGCTGAACCATGCCAGCCGCGTTCAATGCGGTTTTGGGGGTTGGGGCCAGAAGCTCCTAAACCGTCAACACCCGCGCGATGGCGACGAAATCGGGCACCTCCAGCGTTTCCGCACGTCGCTGCGAATCTATCCCTAAAACCGCCAAGGCATCCAGCGCACCCGGCAGTCCCTTGAGCGACTGGCGCAGCATTTTGCGGCGTTGGCCGAAGGCGGCTTCGGTTACGCGTTCGAGCATGCGGGGGGAGACGCCTTCGGGCATCGCCTTGGGCTCGACATGGATGATCGCGGACATGACTTTTGGCGGCGGGGTGAAGGCGCTGCGGTGGACGCGCATGGCGATGCGGGGGGTGCTGCGCCACTGGGCGAGGACGGCGAGGCGGCCGTAGGCGTCGCTGCCGGGAGCCGCGATGATGCGTTCGGCGACTTCCTGCTGGAACATCAGGGTGAGGCTGCGCCACGGGGGCGGCCAGTTCGGGCCGGAGAGCCAGCCGACGAAGAGCGCGGTGCCGACGTTGTAGGGCAGGTTGGCGACAACGTGCCACGGCGTGTCGAACAGGGTTTCGGGCGCGATCTTGACCGCGTCGCCTTCGATCACAGTGAGTTGGCCGGGGAAGGCTTCGTCCAGTTCGGCGAGCGCGGGGAGGCAGCGGCGGTCCATCTCGATGGCGGTGACGCGCGCGCCGCGGCGCAGGAGCGCGCGGGTAAGCCCGCCCGGTCCGGGGCCGACCTCGAGGACGTTGGTGCCCTTCAGATCGCCGGGAACGGCGGCGATGCGGCTGAGGAGCTGTTCGTCGAACAGGAAATTCTGGCCGAGCGCCTTGGTGGCAATGAGGCCATGGCGCTGGACGACTTCGCGCAAGGGGGGGAGGTCTGGGCCGCTCATGGCTCCCCTCCCAAGTAGGGAGGGGTTGGGGGAGGGGGTACGGCGCTTGCGGTTTTAGGCGCAGGGCACACCCACCCGGCCTCCCCCGAACGGGGGAGGGGAAGAAGGGCTTGCGGATAAGTGGTTCTCATCCGCCAGCAGCTCTCCGCGCGGCGCATTGGCCGGCCATGCGGATTGCGGCGATAGTCGCACCGGGGCGGGCGGTGCCGGTGCCGGCGATGCCGAAAGCGGTGCCGTGATCAGGCGAGGTGCGCACGATGGGCAGGCCCAGCGTCACGTTCACGCCCTCGTCGAAATCGAGCACCTTGATCGGGATGAGCGCCTGATCGTGGTACATGCAGATCGCCGCATCATAGGTGGCGCGGGCCTCAGCGTGGAACATGGTGTCGGCGGGGAGGGGCCCACGTGCGTCGATCCCGGCTTCGCGCAGCGTTGCGACGGCAGGGGCGATCAGGTCGCGGTCCTCGGTGCCCATGCGGCCGTCCTCGCCCGCGTGCGGGTTCAGCCCGGCGAGTGCGAGGCGGGGGTGCTCGACGCCGAAATCGCGGCGCAGCGCGTTGGCGGAGATCGCCGAACGGTTCCGGATGAGTTCGACCGAAAGCAGCCCCGGCACCTGGCTCAGCGCCACGTGGACGGTGATCGGCACCACGCGCAAATGTGGTCCCGCCAGCATCATCACGGCGTTTTCCGGCGTGATCCCACAAGCCTCGGCAACGAATTCGGTCTGGCCCGGCTGGCTGAAGCCGATGCGGGCAAGGCGGCTTTTGGCGATAGGCCCGGTGACCAGCGCGGCGGCTCCGCCCTGCTTCACAAGGCCGGTCGCGGTTTCGAGCGAACGCAGGGCGAGTTCGGCCCCGGCATCGTCGGGCAAGCCGGGGGTGTATTCGCAAGTGCCCACGTCGATCACCGGGAGGGCGTGGGGAAATACGGCGGCGGCTTCATCCGGCCCGCCGATGGATTGCACGGGGATATCGAGCCCCCGGGTGCGGGCAGCAGCCTCCA
>CANFIV010000311.1 GCA_947446935.1 Sphingomonadaceae bacterium
CGAAGTGAAGCGCGGGCTCATGGCGGCAGTGGGCGGCGCATTTCGCCTCGTGCAGCAGATGCCGCCCAAGATCGCCATGGAATATCTGATGACCGGAGAGCCGTTCACCGCCGCGCGCGCTGCTGAACTGGGCCTGGTCAACAAAGTGGTGCCCGCCGAACACCTTCTGGACGAAGCCTTTGGGCTGGCAAGCCGCATCGCTGCCAACGCGCCGCTTTCGGTGCAGGCGTCCAAGCGCATCGCCCTGCAGATAATCGAAAGTCACCGCGCCATAGAGGATGGCTTCTGGGCGCAGAACGCAGCCGAGACGCGCAGTCTGATGCAAAGCGAGGATGCCCGCGAGGGCCCCCGTGCCTTTGCCGAAAAGCGCGCGCCGGTTTGGAAAGCGCGCTAAAGGCCGTGCCGAGAGAGGAACGAGACGCATGAACGATCCCGAACGCATTCCCGTCATCATCGGCGTGGGGCAGATCAACGACCGGCCGGAAAGCCCTGAGCTCGGGCTCGATCCGCCGGGATTGATGGCGGCAGCGCTGCGTCTTGCCGAAACCGATGCGGGCGGCGACATTCTGGCCAAGCTCGATAGCCTCGCGATCGTCGATCAGATCAGCTTCCGCCATCTCGGCAACTTGTGCGAGGGGCTTGCCGCCGCCATCGGCGCGAACCCCAAGGTCAACTACCAGTCCGAAGCCCCGCATGGCGACACGCCGATCCGCCTGCTCAACGAGGCGGCCAACCGCATCGGCGCGGGCGAAGTCGTGTTGGCTGCAGTTGTCGGTGCCGAGGCGCTGCGCACCGCCGCAGGCCTTGCCGCACGCGCGGCCAAAGGCGAGGACAAGAGCTACAACGCGGTACGCGCCGCCTCGACCCGCCGCGATCCGAGCTATGCGCAAATCCATGGCCTGTCCGCGCCGGTCGACGTCTATCCGATATACGAAAACGCGGGCCGTGCTGCCTATGGCCAAACGCTGGCCGAAGCGCAGGCCGAAAGTGGCGCGATCTGGTCACGCTTCAGCGAGATTGCCGCCGCAAACGACGGCGCCTGGATCCGCAAAGCCGTTTCCGCCGAAGAAATCCTGACGCCCGGTCCGACCAACCGTCCGCTCGCCTTCCCCTATACCAAGCTCACGGTTGCCAATTCCTCGGTAAACCAGGGCGCGGGCTTCATCGTCACCAGCCTTGCCGAAGCGCGGCGGCGCGGAATCCCTGAGGACCGGATCATCTATGTCGGCATGGGTGCGGCGGCCAAGGAAGACCCCAGCATCCTGCGCCGCGACCGCTATGACCGCTCATCCAGCATGGACACCGCGATCCGCCGCACATTGGCGCTGAATGCCATGCAGGGCAGCGACTTCGATCTGGTCGAACTCTATAGCTGCTTCCCTTGCGTGCCCAAGATGGCGCGGCGCACATTGGGCTGGCCGCTCGACAAGCCCATGACGGTGTTTGGCGGGCTGACCTTTGGCGGCGGGCCAATTGCCAACTACATGAGCCATGCCGTCGTCTCGATGGTCGAGCGCCTGCGCGCCGCAGGCAATGGCGGTAGCCGGAACGGTTTCCTCTTCGCCAATGGCGGTTATGCCACCGACAACCACTGCATCGTGCTCTCCGCCGAGCCTGTCGCCGCCGCACACTTCCCGCAGGACTTCGACTATCAGGCAGAAGCCGACGCGGCGCGCGGGCCCATTCCGGAGCTCGACAAGGACTATTGCGGCCACGCCGTGATCGAAAGCTACACCGTGTTCCATAACCGCGATGGCCAGCCTTCCAGTGGCGTTGTCGTGGCGCGCACGCCGGAGGGCAAGCGCACGCTCTGCCATATCGATGTGGCCGATGCGGCGATGCTGGCATTCCTGATGGACGGCACCACCGAACCGGTCGGCACGGCCGGGCAAATCGTGATGCAGGGCGAACAGCGCATCTGGCAACGCTGAGGCGGCAGATCAAAATTGCCAGTGGCTCCCCCGGCCCCGGGCCCTATCATCACGACCTGACGCTCGGGAGATTGGCGATGGACGGACGGTTTGCGGGCAAAGTGGCACTGATCACCGGGGGCACCTCGGGCATCGGAGCCGGCACTCTGCGGCGGCTTTGCGCCGAGGGCGCGGCGGTTGTCTTTACCGGATCGAACGCGGCCGCAGCAGACGCTTTGACGGCCGAGACCGGCGCGACCTTCATCCCGCAGCGGGTCGAGGAAGCCGCAGGCTGGGACGCGGTCATGGCCCAGATTGCCGCGCAGCATGGCCGGCTCGACATTGCCTTCGCCAACGCCGGAATCGAAGGCGGTGACAGCAATGTGGAGACCATCACGGACGAGGCCTGGCAGCGCATTCTAGGCGTCAACCTGACCGGCGTGATGCTGACGATCCAGCACGCGATCCGCGCCATGCGCGGCAATCCCGGTGGACCCAAGGGCGCAATCATCGTCAATTCGTCGATGAACGCCTACCGGCCGATGGGCAATTTCGTCGCCTATTCCACCACCAAGGCTGCGCTGATTGCGCTGACCAAGTCCTCTGCGCTGCATTGCGCGAACCAGAAGCTGCCGATCCGCTGCAACTCGATTCACCCCGGCGTTGTCGAAACCGACATGATCCGCACCGTCATCAATCGCGCGCCCGATCCGGCGGCAGCGCGCGCGCAGTTTGAAGGCATGGCGCCGATGGGACGCATGGCCCAAGTGGAGGAAGTGGCCGCGCTTGTCGCGTTTCTGGCCTCCGATGAAGCCGCGTTCATCTCGGGATCGGAATACGGGATCGACGGCGCGAGCACCGCCGGAATGATGGGCGTCTGAGCGAGATCGGGGCCGCTTAGGCGGCAGCCCCGAGGTAACCCAGCTGCCCGGCCTTGAACACAGCCTGGCTGCGGTTCACCGCGTTGAGCTTCTCGCCCGCGCGCTGGATGTGATAGCGCACCGTGGCGTGGCTAAGCGCAAGGATCAGGCTGATTTCCTTGTCCGTCTTGCCGATCGCGGCCCAGCGCAGGCACTCGACCTCGCGCTTGGACAGACGGCAATCGCTCGGGATCCACTGCTGCGTGCGCATGGTGCTGACATAGCTGGCAACGAAGCGGCGGGTCAGTGCGCCGAGGAAATCGCCATGTTCCGCAAAAACCGCCGAAAGGTCGTCCAGCGTCTTGTCGACCGGCACGAAGCTGGCTGCTGCGATCTGGCCGAAGGAGAGGTGCGAGGGCACAACGATCATCGCGCGCGCTTTGCTGAACTTGTGGAACTCCGAGAAGTTCAGGTCCTCAAGATAATTGTTGCGTGCGACGGTGAAGGCACCGTGCGCGTTGCACCAGAACGGCTCGCTTTCGTAGCGGCTTGCGCGCGGGAAAGGTGACGAAAGCGCCAGCGTGCCGTTTTCCCACCAGCGTTCGCCGTCTGCCGTCCAGCCGAAAATATCGGCATTGATGATCTTGCCATCGGCATCGAGCATCTGTTCCTTCGACGCGA
>CANFIV010000312.1 GCA_947446935.1 Sphingomonadaceae bacterium
GGCATCATCCGGCAAACGCTGGCGGGTCGCGCCATCGATCAGGCGGTCGAGGTCGGGCAACCAGCGCAGCGCCTCCTGAACGATGGCCAGCGCCAGCGCACGGTCATCACCGCGCTCGATCGCACGCAGCACCGGGGGTGCCGCTTGATCGAGCGGATCGCCGCGGCGGAGCACGGCATCCACGAGGCGCAGCGCTGCGCGGCGGGCGGGAACACCGGGGAGTTCATCTTCGATTGATCTGGAAGTACGGGCCATCCGCCAGCCTATCGCGCGTGGTGCCCTTCTTGGCAATTGCGCTTCGCGGCAGACTTGGGCAGGCAAGGTCCATGGAAAAGCCGATCACCCGAGCCACGACACGCCCCGAAGGCTTCACCCGGCCCGCGCACTGGACCAATGAGCCTGCCCCCGCCCCGCACCCGGCCGAACACCGCAAAGACCCCGACGGCCTTGATCCCACCCGTTTTGGCGATTGGGAGAAGAACGGGATCGCGATTGATTTTTAGGATTCCGGCCTGATCACTTCGGGATCACAGCCAGCGGCGGCAGCGGGTGCCAGCCCCAGGGATTGGGCGCAAAGCCGATGACGCTGCTGCGCACCAGCGACCAGCGCAGCGGACGGGCGATGGGCAGGAAGGCATTGGCGGCGGTGATTTCCGCCTCGGCCTCTCCGAGCAGGCGCGCGCGCTCACGCGAGTCCTTGGCGGCACGGGCCTGCGCCAGCAAGGCATCCCCCGCCGCACTGCAGGCGGGCTTGTGCACCGTGCAAGCCAGCTGATTGAGAAACCAGGCAGCGCGGCCATAGCGCGCCGTTGCATCGACCAGCCGGAGATCGGCAGGCTTGTCCTCGCCCACACGCACGACAATCACGCCGATCGCGCCAAAATCCGTGGCAAGCCGATCGAGCACGAGGCGTGTGCCAGGGCCGTCGGGCGCCGCGATGCGCAACACCGGTGCGGGTTTGCCACCAAGCTTGTACTTCGCCACCCGTTCGGCCGCGAGTATGCGGCGCTGCTCCATCGCAACGCCAACCCAGCGCTCGCCAACCGTCCCGGCATCGCCTTCAACCCCAGTGGAGACCACGCGCGTCGTCGGTTGCCAGCCGCCGATGTTGAACGCTGCGATCAGCGCATCCCGGTCAATGGCGAGGGCCAACGCCTCGCGGTTCGGCGCATCGGCAAGAAAGCCCGCCTCGCTGTCCACGAGCAGGCCGAACATGCCGATCACCGGATCAAGCTGGATGTTCCCGCGTGAAAGCGTGTTGGCCTGCGCAAGCGGCAGCGAATCGATCCGCCCGCCCAGAAGCACATCGTCATCGCCATCGTTGAAGCGCTTCACCGCATCGGCGGGGGCAACAAAATCGATCACCAGAGTGCGCACGTGGCGATTGAAGCCATCCTGTGGCGGAAGACCGCGCTGTTCAGGCGGGATCAGCGACAGGGTCGCCGCATTGCCCTTACGCCCCAAGGCCATGGGCCCCGCGCCTCGGCGGCCATAGGGCAGCCCGAGTTCGGGCTGCGCCAACAGGGTAAGGAGATCGGGCATCGGCGCGCCGAGATCGATTTCGATCACCCGGTCAGCCATGACACGGACCTGCTCGATCGGCGCCAGATCGAGCCCGAGCGCGGTGCCCTTGATCGCGGCCAGCGCCTTGCGCAAGGCGGCTGCGGTTGTTTCAGCTGTGATCCGCGCGCCGCCCGGCCAATTGCCGTCGCGCAGGCGGAAAATATAGCTCTGGCCATCGTCGGTGATGATCCAGCGATCGGCGATGGCGGGAACGATCCGGCCCTCTGCATCGAAGGCAACCAGCCCCTCGATCGTTGCGGCCCGCAGCATCCGTGCGGCAAGAGACAGGCGTGGTCCGCCCGCCAGCAGCGCCGTGCGATCACCGATAAGTGCAATCGGCAGCGGCCCCTGGCCCCGCCGGCTGCAGGCCGATGTGGCCAGTACCAGCGCCACCACCGCGGCAAGGGCTGTGGCAGCAGCCACGGAAAGACGGGAAAGGCGCATCATTGCACGCAATGGCTAGCACGCGCCGCCGCACGGGTCAGCGCTGCGCAGGTGCCCGCATGATGAAAATTGTCAGATTTTTTGGCGGCAGATATTCTGCGGTCAGAATTGGCGCGTCAGATTTTGCGCAGGCGCTTCGGATCGGCGACCGCCAGCACGGGTTTGACAAAGCGCGGCGTGTTGTCGGTACTGGGACTGGTGACCGGCTCGCGCGCCACTTTGGGATCGATTTCCTCGATGAACGCGATGCCGAAGCGGTTTTCTTGGATCCAGGCGACCACGCCTTCCACCCAGCCGATGTTGCGCAAGTTGATTTCGAGCTTGGCCCCACGGGTCACTTTCACATGGCCCTCGGCCATCATGCCCCCACCCGAAAGATTGCGCACTTTCACGCGGTGCTCATCACCTGCGCCGGCCAGACGCAGATCTGCCATGAGAAAAAGGCTGTCACGCCCTACGTGCCGATGATCGAGTTCTGTCACACCCCGGTTCCGTCTCATCTGCCCAAGAAGACTCCCTGAATCGGTTCAGCACATTCGAACCGACTGAAATTCTGAAAGTCACAAAACCTTCTGGGGACTTGCTAAGCGGGCTTGGCAAACAAAACCTTAAACGATTCGGCTGTAAACCAAGCTTTGCACAAGCTGTACCGGAGCGGGACAGGCGCACGGCAATACCTTGCTCGCGCGAAGGCCCCCATCGCGGTCACATATCGCGGGAGATTTTCTCGCGGCGCTCGTGGGCTTCCTGTGCCTCAACCGTCATCGTGGCAATTGGACGGGCGATCAGGCGGCCCAGGCCGATCGGTTCACCCGTGACTTCGCAATAACCATATTCGCCTTCATCAATGCGCCGCATGGCCGCATCGATCTTGGCGATCAGCTTGCGCTGCCGATCCCGCGTGCGCAGCTCGATGCCCCATTCGGTCTCGCTCGAGGCACGATCGTTAAGATCGGGTTCGCGGATCGGGCCATCCTGCAGCGCCGAAAGCGTGCCGGCGGAGGCGGAAAGGATCGATTTCTTCCATTCAAGCAGCAAGCGGCGGAAATAATCCTGCTGCGCCTCGTTCATATAAGGTTCGTCGTCAGAGGGAATGTAATCCCCGGGCATTGCCCGGCGTGCCTTGGAAAGAACGTCAATCTCGTCACTCAAAACACCAGCCATCCGGCCCTCCAAGCAACAGCTTTGCGACCACCAGGCGCCACGACCGGCCTTGCGGCCGAGCCCTCGCTCACGGATTGCCGGGCCTATAGGCAAGCCACGGAATCGGCACAAGCAATTCCTCGCAGCGGAAGCCTCCCGACATGAAACAAACGCAGCGCGAAATGCCTTCGCAGATCATCCCAACGCTTTCTTCGTCGGTAAATTTGAATCGTTAACCAGTTGTTGACCAAGTTTGGTGACTTTGTCCCTGCCCGGCAACGCACGAAGCGGCCAGCC
>CANFIV010000313.1 GCA_947446935.1 Sphingomonadaceae bacterium
CGCGCTGGCCGCGCGCTATTCGGCCAACCCCCAAGCAGACCGCACGGCGATGGACGCGGCCTATGCCGATGCGATGCTGGGGCTGGCGGCGGCGCGCCCAGCGAACGACGAGCTGGCAGTGCTGGCTGCCGAGGCAGCGATGGACACAAGCCCATGGAACTACTGGCAGCCGGGCCGGGCCGAACCGCGCGCACGGATCGACAAGGCGATCTCGCTGGTGGAAGGCGTGCTGGCGCGGCACCCGGGGCACCAGCAGGCAGCGCACCTCTATATTCACCTGATGGAAAACTACGTCAGCCCGGCGCGGGCGGAAAAAGCGGCGGATGCGCTGGCCATGGGGGCAATGCCCGAGGCGGGGCATCTGGTGCACATGCCGGGGCACATCTACTACCGTATCGGGCGCTACAAGGACTCGATCCGCGCCAATATCGCAGCGGCGAAATCGGACGAAGCCTATCTGGCGCGGGTGCCCGACGACGGGCTCTATCGCTATGGCTACTATCCGCACAACGTCCACTTCATCGTGACATCGGCGCAACAGGCGGGCGATCTCGCGCTCGCGGTGTCGCAGGCGCGCAAGCTGATGCGAATCATCCCCGAGGACAAGGCGGTGGAACTGGGCTGGGTGCAGGCGGTGGTCGCCGCGCCGTCATTCGCCTTTGCCCAAGGGGGGAGCCCAGACCAGATTCTGGCGTTGCCGAAGCCTGACGCACGCCTGCCTTATGTGCGGGCAATGTGGCACTATGCACGGGCCACTGCCTTTGCCCGGCTGCAGCGCCCCGCTGCGGTGGAGGCAGAGCTTGCGGCGATGGACAGGATGGCGGCTGATCCGGGGATCAAGGCCCTGGAAGCGCAGGGCGTGCCCGGCACCGAGCTGATCCATCTGGCGCAACACGTCGCGCGCGGGCGGCTCGCTTTTGCGCAGAATGACTTTGCAAAGGCCGCCGAGGCATACCGCGCGGCGCAGGCGATCGAGAGCACGATCCCCTATCAGGAGCCGCCTTACTGGTACTATCCGGTGGGTCAGTCGCTGGGCGCGGCGCTGCTGGCGGCAGGGAAGCCGGCCGAGGCGCGTGATGCCTTCCATCAGGCGCTGCTGGTTGCCCCGGGTAACGGCTGGGCGCTGTGGGGCCTTGCGCAGAGCGAGGCGATGCTGGGGCACAAGCTGGAAGCGCGCGCGGCCGAAGCCGCACTGGATCGTGCGTGGCTGGGGGATCGGCGGTTGCTGACGCTGGAGAGGTTGTAGGTTCCTCCTCCACCACCCGCTTTGCGGGTGGTCCCCCTCCCCGTTTGTGCTTCGCAAAGATGAGGAGGATCTAAGGGCTAGCCATCCTTGTAGTAGTAGCTGTAGCCGTTGATCGCGGGGGCACCGCCAAGGTGCGCGTAGAGGACGCGGCTGCCTTCGGGAAAGAAACCCTTGCGCGTCAGGTCGATCATGCCCTGCATCGATTTGCCCTCATAGACCGGATCGGTGATCATCGCCTCGGTGCGGGCGGCGAGGCGGATGGCATCGTTGGTTTCTTCGGAGGGGACTCCATAAGCCGGATAGGCATAGTCCGGGTTGATCACGATCTCGTCCTCGCGGATCTCGCGTCCGAGGCCGACAAGCTTTGCCGTGTTGTCGACGATGGAGCGGACCTGCGCGCGGGTTTGCTCGAGCGTGCCGGAGGCGTCGATGCCGATGACTCTGTCGGCCCGGTCCTGCGCGGCGAAGCCGACAATCATGCCGCCCTGGGTGGAGCCGGTGACCACGCAGACCACGATGTAATCGAACTGGAAGCCGAGGTCCGCTTCCTGCTTGGCCACTTCCTCGGCAAAGCCGACATAGCCGAGGGCGCCGAACTTGTGGACCGAGGCACCGGCGGGGATGGCATAAGGCTTGCCGCCGGCAGCCTTGACGCTCTCGATCGCATCTTCCCAGCTCTGGCGGATGCCGATGTCGAACCCGTCTTCGACCAGACGGCTGTCTGCGCCCATCAGGCGAGTGAGCAGAATATTGCCGACCCGGTCATAGACCGCATCATAGTGCGGGACCCACTTTTCCTGCACGACCACGCATTTCATGCCAAGCTTGGCTGCGGTGGCAGCGACCATGCGGGTGTGGTTCGATTGCACGCCGCCGATCGAAACGAGCGTATCCGCGCCCGAAGCGATGGCATCGGGGACGATGTATTCGAGTTTGCGCAGCTTGTTGCCGCCAAACGCGAGGCCGGAGTTGCAATCATCGCGCTTGGCCCAGATCTCGACTTTGCCGCCGAGCGCCTCACTCAGGCGGGGCAAGTGCTCGATGGGGGTGGGACCATAGGTGAGCGGGTAGCGTTCGAACGGGGCAAGGAGAGACATGCAGGCTCCGGAGTGGCGGGATGATTCGCTGGCGAAGCTAACCAAAACGGCGTGAAAGGTGCTTGCAAACTTGGACATTCGATTGAGGCCAAAGCCGCCATAGCCGCTAGAATTTGCGGAATTCTTCCTCTAATCACCGACTTCATGGACGATTCTTCCTTCTCTACCGACAAGATCGACCGCAACCTCCTGCGCTTGCTTCAGGCGGATGGCCGCCGCTCAAACCAGGAACTGGCCGAGGCGGCGAACATCAGCCCGGCGACTTGCCACCGCCGGATCCAGCGTCTGGTTGCGTGCGGGGCGATCACCGGCTTTCGCGCTGGCATCGATCCGGCGGTGGTGGCGCTGGGCACGCTGGTGATGGTCGGCGTGGTGCTGGATCGCTCCACTCCGGAGAGCTTCGCCGCGTTCGAGGGCGCGGTGGTGGGCATGAAGGAAGTGCTCGATTGCAATCTGGTGGCGGGGGATTTCGACTACCTGCTAAAGATTCGGGTGCGCGACATCGCCGATTTCAACGCGCTGCACGGCCAGCGCCTGCTGACTCTGCCGGGCGTGCGCCAGACGCGGACCTTCTTTGTGATGAAAGAGGTGAAGGAGAATGCGCCGCTGGGTTTCTAACGCGGCATTTGACAGCACCGCCGCGCCGCTTATCCGTAGAGCCAGTTCAACCGAGGGGATTTTCGTGAGCGGAGCAGGAACATTGTTGGAAGCAGGAACCGGCGGGGCACCGGAGCTCAGCCGCACACTGCTGCCGCGCCACGTCTCGATGATCGCGATCGGCGGGATTATCGGGGCCGGGCTGTTTGTCGGCTCCTCCACCACGATCTCGCTGACCGGGCCGGCTGCGGTGATTTCCTATCTTATCGCGGGTGTGCTGATCCTGCTGGTCATGCGCATGATCGCCGAAATGGCCATCGTGCTGGACGGCGTGCAGAGCTTTCCCGATTTCGGGCGGGCCGGGATCGGGCATCTCGCAGGGTTCCTTTCGGGCTGGCTCTACTGGTATTTCTGGGTCGTGGTGGTGGCCGTGGAGGCGATTGCCGGGGCCAAGATCATCGGCACATGGCTGCCCGGCGTGCCGGTATGGGCGATC
>CANFIV010000314.1 GCA_947446935.1 Sphingomonadaceae bacterium
CATGCAGGCATTGTCGCGCACCGCCACGAAGGGCTGGACATGGCAGGCCTGACAGTCGTGCCCGAGGTTCTTGTGCGCAAGGCTGAGATTGCCCGAGGACCACGCGGTATCGCCGTGAATGCCTGCTGGCCGCCGCGCGTCCTTGTGCAGAGCGAGCGGCTGATACGTCGCCCACGACCAGATCGGCACGGCAAGAAACGCGAGCAGCATCAGCGCGGCAAAGCCCCAAGCCGAGATGCGCTTGCCCGGCAGCAGCTTCTGCAAGGTGTAGGCGCTGCCGAGATCGATCGCCTCGGCGCTTTCCGAAACGGCCTCGACCCGGCGAACGGTGAAAGCGGGGAGCCCGCTTTCCGCCTCACGTGCAAGCGTGATGCGATGACCACCGAAGGCGAGCTCCGCACCGGTCGCGATTTCCAGCTCTGCCCGATTGGTGCTGCGCCCGTTTACGGTGAACGGTTGGTCGCCGATCGATTCGATCAATAGGGTATCGGCATCGTGCACGGTGACGCGCGCATGGCGTGGATCGACAGCAAGGTCGGGCAAGTGGATGCCGCTGGCCCCGTCACGCCCAATGACAAGTTCGTTGGCTTCGACGACCGAGCGGCGGACGATTTCCTCACCGCTCGATTTGAGTGCGATCTGGCGGACAACAAAGCTCATCGGCGCGCTCACCAGTAGAAGAACACGCTGACGATATGCGCGGAAAGCGCAGCGATCAGCGCGAAGGTCATGGGGACATGGACATAGAGCCAGACTTGCAGCCAGCCCTTGAGCCGGAGGTGCCGTCGCATACGCGCCAGCATGGCCTCCTTTCGGGTAAGCAGTGCATCGACCTTGTCGAGCGGATCATCGGCAAGGCGCGGCCGGTGCGCGCGCAGGCGGCGCAGTTCGGCAGCGGCGCGGCGGGTTTCGTCGTTCGGATAGCGCCCGCTGAGGCGGTTCACGATTGAGCCGGTGAAGGGGTCCTGCTCCAGACTGCGGCCGACCAGACCCGCGCATTCGGGATCGAGCGGTTGCGCGGCATCGTGGAGCTGCCGGTCAAGCGAACGCAGCGCCTCGATCATCTGCTTTTCGGTGATCGCGCCTTCTTCGTCATAGCGGTTGGCAGAGAGCGCGCGCGGCAGCGTGGCATAAGCTGTCACACCGAAAATGCCCGAGATGATCACGATCATCATCAGCGCCCAGGCGAGCGTGTGGACGTTCCAGCCGAAGGCGAAGCCCGAATGGAGCGTGCCGACCACGATCAGCAGCACGCCGAGCCAGACATGCGCCGAAGTCCAGGCCTTCAAGGACCAGCGCCCCGGCGTGATCGCCCGCTTGCGCATGCCGAGCGCCGTGAGCCACAGGATCAGCAACGCACCGACGGTGCCCAGTGTATAGCCCAGCCAGCTTGAGCCGAAGTGCTGCGGCGGCAGCGGCACGAACATGTAGAGCAGGATCAGCGCAGTCGCGAGCGCCGCCGAAATCTTGATCCAGCGCCAATTGCGGTGGACGAGGAATCCCTCGTGCGTGCTCTGCCGTTCGCGCGATGCGCCGGTGCGGCGGCGGGGCGCCGGGGCTGGAGTTTGGGCCGGAGATTGGGCCGGAGATTGGGCGGGTGTTGTCGCCATGGCTCAGGCCCCTTCGTTTTCGAGGCGCGCGACGGTCAGGAATTCGTCGGGAGAGACGCGGATGGCCGCGCCCGTCGGGCAGGCGCGCACGCAGCTTGGGCCGCCGTCGATCCCGGCGCACATGTCGCATTTGATCGCCTTTTTGCGGTCGAGCGCTTCGTCCGCCGCCTGATCGCCGGTGTATTTGGTGTTCTTCTTCGACCACTTGTAGGGCGGCTCGCCCGGTCCTGGCCCACTGCCAAACAGCAGCCACGAAAGGAGCGAAGGCTTCTTGGGCGGCACCTTGTCCATGCGAATCACGCCATAGGGACAGTTGCGCTGGCAATTGCCGCAGCCGATGCAGGTATCGTTGATGAACACTTCGCCGTCCGGCCCGCGGTGGATCGCGTTGGGAGGGCAATCGGCCATGCAATGCGGGTGCTCGCAGTGGCGGCAGCTTGTTGGCACGTGGAGGTGCGCAAAGCTCTTGCCTGCCTCGCGGTCGAGCCGCGAGAGCCCGTCGTGGCTGTCGGCGCAGGCCTTTTCGCAGTTGTCGCAGCCCACGCAGAGTCGCTCGTCTATCAGCAGCACGTCGGTCGCCTCGCCAAGACCTTGGCTGACGAGGAACTTGGCCTGCTCGGAATAAAGATCGACGACGCCCGAGAAACCATCCTTCTTTGATTCAATGAAGGCGTTGGTGGCGCGGCGCGTCTCCATATCCTGCCGCGCACGGGCAAGCAGCGCGGGCTTGGCGGCCAGCACGCGGCCAAAGGCCTCACCGTCGATCTTGATCACTTCGGATTTGATCGCCGCCCGCACCGTGGCAGTACGCTGTCCGCCGTCGATCAGTGCCATTTCGCCGACATAGGAGCCGGCCGGGAGGTAGGAGAGGAACACGGGCTTCCCGCCCACCACCTTCTCTACAATCATCGAGCCAACGCGAATGACGAAGATGTCCTTGTCGTCTGCGCCTTCGGTGATGATGGCCTCGCCCGCGCGAACGGGCATGATCTTGGCGGTGTCGACCACTTCGCGCACGTCGTCCGGCGTCAGGCCCGAGCCAAACATCTGCAGCAGTTGCCGCTCGGTCGAGATCCGCTCGATGGTGCGCCGCGCGCTCGGGACCTGGCTTTGCAGCTTGAGTGCGGCGTTGCGGCTTATCTCGATGCAGATGCAGTCACTGGCGGCAACCACCGTCGCACCGCGCCGCCGCCCGGAAATCAGACCGACCTCGCCGAAGATAGAGCCCTTCTGGATGGGCACGACCTTGCTGGGATCGTTGGCGTCGATCCGCACATTCACAGAGCCATCGGCAATGGCGAAAAGCGAGGAGCCGGGGTCGTTCTTCTCGAAGATCGTTTCGCCCGCATTGTAGTAGCGCGCATCGGAATCGAGCATGAACTCACGCAGCTGCAGCGTGGTCATGCCATTCAGGATCGTAATATTGGTGCGCAGCAGTTCGAGCCAGTCGTTCACGCTGCGCTTGCCGGGCAGGGATGCGAATTTTGCCTCGAGCAGCGGCTCGTCCGCCGGTTTCAGGCCGGTGTTGCCGCTGATGAACTCGATGGCATCGTAGCCCTGGTTCATGCAGTGCTTGATCAGCGGATAGCCCGCGAGCGCGCCGATCACGAAAATGCCCGGTGCGGTCGATTCGAATTGCGGCGAAAGCGTCGGGAAGGCGAGCCGGTCGTTGCTGGCGAATTCGATGCCGCAACCTTCCACAAAGCCACGCGGCGGGGCCGAGCCGATGCGCGCGATGATCCGGTCGCAGCGGATCCGCTCCTCGCCGTCGCGCGTGGAAAGCGTGATCCAGCCGGGCTCGACCGCCTTGGTCTCGGTCTC
>CANFIV010000315.1 GCA_947446935.1 Sphingomonadaceae bacterium
AACTCCGGATCGGCCTGCTGCCAGGCAATAAAGCGCAGCCCTGTGGTGATGAACTGCAGCGGCGTGCTGGGCATTGCCGCCGCCATGCGCCGCAGCCGTTCCCAAGGGTTGTTCTGAAAATAGCGGACCGCGACGGCCATGTGGCTCGACGAGGTGAAATCGATGGCACGGAAGCCGCAAGCCTCGGTGAGCGCCGCTGCCTGCAGCATATGCGCCGTGTTGAGCCCCGTAGCGCCCCACAGGCTCTGGTTGCCATCGCGCATGGTCACGTCGACCAGCTTGAGCGTTGTCATGTGGCGTCTCCTGAAGAAGGGAGGCCTGTCAAAAAGCCAGTGTCCACGCCGCCTGCGGCAAAGCGCGGATCGGCGGCGATGCGACGGTGCAAACCGGTTGTGGTCGGCACGCCTTCGATGGTGAGGTTTGCCAGCGCGGACTGCAGCAGGCTGACAGCCGCCTCGCGCGTCGCACCATGGACGATCAGCTTGCCGAGCAGCGAATCGTAGAATGGCGGAACTTCGCCCCCTGCCGAGATATGTGTATCGACACGAATACCGGGGCCGGCAGGCCAGGCAGCGCGTGCGATCCGGCCCGGTGCAGGGCGGAAGTCGGCCTCGGGGTCTTCGGCGTTGATGCGCACTTCGATGGCATGGCCAAGCGGGCGGACCATCGCCTGCGTGAGTGTCAGCGCCTTGCCAGAGGCGACCAGAATTTGCTGCTCGACCAGATCGACCCCGGTAATCGCCTCGGTCACCGGATGCTCGACCTGAATCCGCGCGTTGAGCTCGAGGAAGTAGAACGAGAAATCGGTCGCATCGACGAGGAATTCGGCAGTGCCCGCGCCGCGATAGGCGATGTGACGGGCAAGGCGCACGGCAGCCTCTTCGATTCCGGCGCGTGCGGCTTCGGGCATGGCCGGGGCAGGGGCCTCTTCCACCAGCTTCTGAAAGCGGCGCTGGATCGAACAGTCGCGTGTGCCAAGGTGAATAGCGCTGGTGCCATCGCCGAGCAGTTGCACTTCAACATGCCGTCCCTTGGCCACGAAGCGCTCGACATAGACCGCAGCATTGCCAAACGCGGCCTGCGCTTCGGCCTGCGCCATATCGAGGATGGTGTCGAGGTCCTCTGCACGGTCCACGCGGCGCATGCCTTTGCCGCCGCCGCCGGCTACGGCCTTGAGCAGCAGAGGATAGCCGATTTCGGCAGCGCGGGCGTGAACCGCCTCGCGCGTCGCCGCCTCGCCGCCGGGGAGGACTGGAAGGCCCGCCTCGAGCGCCAATGCGCGCGCGGCGAGCTTGTCGCCCATACCTTCCAGCGTCGAGATTTCAGGACCGACAAAACCAATGCCCGCTTCGGCGAGGGCACGCGCGAAAGCAGCGTTTTCTGAAAGGAAGCCATAGCCGGGGTGAACGGCATCGCAATTTGCGCCGCAGACCGCCGCCACAACCTTATCGATCGCAAGATAGCTTTGCGAGGAGGGGCCGGGGCCGAGCAGGACGACTTCGTCCGCCATCAACGCAGGCAACGAGGTCGCATCGGCGGACGAGACCCCCAATACGGTGGTGATACCCATGCGCTGGGCAGTGCGGATCACCCGCAGCGCAATCTCGCCGCGGTTGGCTATAAACAGGCGGCGGATCATGACTTCGTCCTTGGCACCGCTCAGGCGAGCCGGAAGAGGGGCTGGCCCTTGGCCACCATAGTGGCATTGGGCACGAGCACTTCCGCCACGGTCCCTGCGCGCCCGGCATGGACCGGGTTCATCAGCTTCATCGTTTCCACAATGCCGACAACTGTTTCCGCGCCCACTTCATCGCCCACCGCGACAAACGGCGGCGCACCTGGCTGGGGCGCGTGGTAGAACGTGCCCGGCAACGGCGCGGCAACCGCATTCGGATCGGCAGCATGCTCGGCTTCGGCAACGAACGCTTCTGGCGCGCTGCCTGCCCATTGCCATTCCTGGGTGAATCCGGCTTCCGCTCCGTCACCGCGCGCAAGACGCAGGCGGAAGCGGCGCGTTGAAAGATCGAGTTCGCGATAGGGCGAGGCGTCGATGATCGAGACGATCTCGGCGATATCCTCAGCGGTAAGCGGAAGGTCTTCGTTCATGGTTTTCCTGCCAGCAGTTCGCGCGCGGCGGCGATGATCGCGTCCGAGAAGGCCGGATCGTTGAAATGGGCGTCGATGGCAGTGACCGGCACATTGGCGGGCATGACCTCGCGCAGGTATTCCGCAAATGGCGGCGGCACGGTCGGATCCATGAGGTGGCCTGCTGGGCTGTCATGGTTCGAAAATCCGTGGAGCGGTGTGAATACTTGCACCGGGCCCTTGGCGTCGCGCACATTGGCGGCGAGATGATCGGCAAGCTGCTTGAGGTCGTCGATCGTGGTGCGAACGGCGGTCAGCTGCGGATTGTGTTCGTGATAGCGTCGGCCGGGGAACTGCTCGCGCGAAATATCAATCGGCCCGCCGATGATGAAATCGGCATTGCCGGGCGCTAGGATCGTCGGGATACCCTTGAGCAACGCGGCGCGCCCGCGGTCAGGGCCGGTATCGGCCAATCCGCCGAAGATATGGTCGATGATCTCGGTCTGCGAGAGATCGAGCACGAGCGCGACATCCTTGCCTGCGGCCAACCCGTCGAGCGTCGGTCCGCCAGCGCCTGAGGAGTGGAACACCATGACCTCGCAGCCATCACCTTCCAGCGCCTCACGAATGCGACGTACGCTGGCTTCGGTAGTGCCGAGCGTGGAGATGAGCACCAGCTTGCGTTCGGAAGCGGCGATCGGATCATAGCCCTTGGCCATCCCTGCCACTGCGTTCGCAGCGTTGCGGAACACATCGCGGCTGATCGAATTGAGGCCCGAGATGTCAGTAACCGCGTTCATCATCGCGATGTCCTGAACACCCATGTACGGCTTCGTGAAGCCGGAAGCCATGGTCGAGACGATGAGGCGTGGCAGTCCGAACGGGAAGCTCTGCATCAGCGCACCTGCGAGCGCAGAGCCCATCGAGCCGCCGACTGCGAGGATGCCAGATATCGGGTCCTTGGCGTTCCAGGCGTGCGCGGCTGCAATCGAGCCGCGGATCATCGCGTCCTGGCACTTGCCCTCATGGCCCAGTGCGCGGACTTCCTCGATGGTCATGCCAGCTGCAGCGGCCACATCCTCGGGAGAAATCTCTGCGCCACCGATGGTGCGGCGCACGCTGGGGTCGAGATGCACGACTCGCACACCCGCGCCTTCCAAAGCGGCGCGGACGAAGCGGGCTTCCTCCTCCTTGGTATCCTGCGTGATGATGAGCATGACGCTGGGCAGCGCCGCGTTTGTCTCGGTCATGGTTTTCCTCTCCGTTCCCTTATGAGTGCGACATCCCGGTTGACTTTGCACGGCGGTATGCAAAGCATGCGTTGCATGAGGTGAAACTCACCGATG
>CANFIV010000316.1 GCA_947446935.1 Sphingomonadaceae bacterium
CCCATTCGGGCATCGAAATGCGCGCTTCGCTGCCATTGGGAGCAAGCCGCAGCGTTATCCGACGGGCATTGCGCAGGCGGCGAACCACCAGCGGCAACTCGCGGTCACCCAGATTGATCATGCGCGGCGAGCCGCTGTCCGGTTGCGGCGCGGGCTGCTTTCGCCCGCTGCGCGAAAGGAGGCGCGGTAACGAGATCATTCCTCGTACCCGAGCCCCGAAAAGCCCGATCCGGCGTCGTCCGGCACGATGTGATCTTCCAGCGGCCCTGCAACGACTTCGCTGATCGCCTTGCCGATCACCGAGTGACCCGCACGTTTCACCGCTTCGCGGTCCCCGCATTCGAGGTAGTGCCATGCAGGCAGGGGCTGGCCATCGGCGCGCAGGCGATAGGCGCAAGTGCCCGGCAGCCACGGAACATCGCGCACCAGCTTTGGGGTCAGACGCAGGCAATCTGGCACCATGGCCTTGCGGTGGCGATAATCGGCGCAGCGACCGGTCTTCAGATCGAGCAGGCGGCAGGCGACGTTGGTGTGGTGGACTGCGCCGGTGTCCTCGTCTTCCAGCTTGTGCAGGCAGCACTTGCCGCAGCCGTCGCAAAGTGCCTCCCACTCGTCGCGGGTGAGCGCCTCTATCGGCTTGTCCCAGAAGCGATTTCCTGGAATCAGTGCACCCACTTCGCCAGTTCCGCGGCGACCGCCTTGGCGTCCTTGTCAACCGGCAGCAGCGCGATTGGCTGGCCTTCAGGACCCATCAGATAAGCGGCGCGGCTATGATCCATCAGATAGGCGCCGGGGCCAGTGCCCTCGCCCTTTTTGTAGTAGACGGCATAAGACTTGGCCACTTGCGCGATCTGCGCATCCGATCCGGTGAGCCCGATCAACTCCTTGCCGAAATGGGCGGCGAACTGGCCGACCACCTGCGGGGTGTCGCGCGCCGGATCGATCGTGATAAACATAGGCGCGACCTTGGCCGCCAGTTCCGGATGCTCTTTGGCGAAGATGTGATAGCCCTGCATCATGATCTGCACATCGAGCGGGCAAACGTCGGGGCAGAACGTGTAGCCGAAATAGAGCGTGCGATAACGCCCGGCAAAATCGGCGGCGCGCACGGTCTTGCCGGTCTTGTCGAGCAGCGTGAAATCGCCGCCGATGGCCGCACCTTCGAGCGGCGGGGGCTCACTGCTCGCTCCGCCGCCACTGCAAGCGGCAAGCGGGAGGAGCGCTGCACCTGCAAGCAGGATCAGGCTCTTGGCAATGCGCGAAGGAAGTAGGCTTTTCGGGTCCATGGCGCGCCGGTTCATGCTCTGCTAACCAGCGGCTTGCAAGGGGCGACTCTGGGCATATCGGCTGACAAGGGAATAGAACACGATGGCACACAGTCTGCGCAACGCGCTCGCGGCAGCGGCGCTGATCGGCGGTGTCGTCGCGGCAATACCCGCCCATGCGCAATTTTCGGAAAGCTACAAGTTTCTGGATGCGGTGCGCAAGAAGGACGGCGCGAAGGTTACCGATGCGCTCAATGAACCGGGGTCCCAGATCGTTAACACCCGCGATGTGGTGACCGGCGAAAGCGGCCTCCACATCGTCACTGCGCGGCGCGATCTGACGTGGATGCAGTTCCTTGTCGCGCATGGGGCGAACGTCAACACGCGCGATGCCAAGGGCACCACTCCGCTCGTGCTCGCCGCCAATCTCGGCTTTCTGGAGGGCGTGGATTTCCTGATCACCTCAGGCGCGCGGGTCGATGATCCCAACAACACCGGTGAAACGCCGCTGATCAGCGCGGTCCACCGGCACGATATTGCGCTGGTGCGCGCGCTGCTCAAGGCCGGGGCCAATCCGGACCGGCCGGACAATTCGGGCCGCTCAGCGCGTGATTATGCGATGCTTGAGGGCAAGGACAGCCAGCTCGCCGCCGAGATTGCCAATGTGACCAAGGGCGGCGCGCAGGCTCCCAAGAAGACCTACGGCCCCTCGTTCTGACCGGACCCGACGCAATGGAAACAGCCGCTCCCCAATCCGATGCCGCCGCCGATCAGTCGCTTGAGGACCTGCGCCTCGAACTCGCCCCGCATATCGCCGAAGCCGCTGCGTTTGATGGCTGGACCGATGCGGCGGTGGACAATGCCGCCGAGATGGCCGGGATCGACCCGGCTGCGGCGCGCTTTGCCTTTCAGGGCGAGCAAGGTTCGTCCTCGGCGATGGCGATGATCACGGCCTGGGCCGGCAGCATCGATCGCGCCATTGCTGCTGCCCTTCCGCCTGAGCAGCTCGCCACCATGCCGATTCGCCAGCGCATCACCGCGCTTGTGCAATTCCGGCTCGATGAGATATCCGGGCGTGAGGAAGCGCTGCGTAGTGCGCTGGTCGAACTGGCCAAGCCTTGGAACATACCCGCTTCGACCCGGCTCGGCTGGCGCAGCGCGGACGTGATGTGGCGGCTCGCGGGTGATACCGCGACCGACTACAACCACTATACCAAGCGTGTCATTCTTGGGTCGATCTATGCCGCCACGCTTGCTGTGCTGGCCGATGACAAGAGCGAGGACCGAGCCGAGACACGCGCCTTCCTCGCGCGGCGGATCGAAGGCATCATGCGCTTCGAGAAGGCCAAGGCAAAGTTTATGAAGCCCAGCGAGGAAACCTTCAGCGTCACGCGCCTGCTTGGCCGCCTGCGCTATCCGGCGCGCTAGGCTGCAAGGCCGGTCCCAAGCGTGGACAATGGTTTGCGTCAGTTATTGCGAATGACTTGCAATTGCTGGGCCGCTGTGGCAGCGGATGGACTGTGACGCTTGATCAACTCCCCCTTGGCGCGGCCGCACGGATCCTGTCCGTAGACTGGGACGCGCTCGTGCCCGAAGAGGCGCAGCGCCTGCGTGCGCTTGGGATCGAAGAGGGGGCAGACGTGCGGCTTGCCTATCGCGGCGTGTTCGGTGCGCGCGATCCCATTGCAATCGAGATCGGGCGGATGACCGTGGCGCTGCGCCGCGTCCATGCGCGCGCCATGCAAGTCGAGCCCGCGCTCGTCCCGGTTACATGACCCGCCAGTCAATGGTCGCCGCGCTCGTCGGCAACCCCAATGCGGGCAAGAGTGCGCTGTTCAATGCGCTGACCGGCGCACGTCAGAAGATCGCCAACTACCCCGGCGTCACGGTCGAGCGCAAATCGGGCCGATTGCTGCTCCCCACCGGCGAGCCGGTCGAGCTGGTCGATCTGCCGGGTTCCTACAGCCTCAACCCGTCGAGCCCGGACGAGGCCGTGACCCGCGATGTCGTAATGGGCCAGATGGCGGGCCAGGCGCAGCCCGATGTGCTGGTGATCGTGCTCGATGCCTCGAACCTCGAACAGCATCTGGTCTTCGCGCAGGAAATGTTGGAGCTGGGCCGTCCGGCTGTCGTCGCGCTCAACATGGTCGACTTGGCCGAACGG
>CANFIV010000317.1 GCA_947446935.1 Sphingomonadaceae bacterium
GAAAACGCGATCCAGCTGAGCAGCGGCGCCGCTGCGATCCACTTCGGGCCATAGAGCAGGTTGACCAGTGGTTCGGCGAGAACAGCGATACCCGCCATGGCTGGCCAGGTTACACCGGTATAGGCGGCGACGACGCGCAGATAGGGCGGGGCCAGCGGTTCGCCGCTGTCGCGCACGCGGCGAAAGGCGGGATAGAATACCCCTGTGACCGCCCCCGCGACGAGCAGGCGCAACTGCAGGGCAAGGCCCGAAGCTCGGGCGAAAAGCCCGACCGCGACGTTGTCGAGCAGGCGGCCGATCACGAGTTCGGGCGCGCGGCCGGTAATCGAATAGCAGGTCGCGAGCACACTGTTGGTGCCGCCGAGTTTGAGTACGGGCGCAGCGCCCTCGAGACGAAGGGGCCACGGGAGCATCAAACCTGCGCGCCACTGGCTGACAACCAGCCGTGCGCCCTGCTGGGCAAACGCGCCCCAGGCCAGCGCCAGCGCGCCATAGCCCATCAGCGCGAGGATGATCGCCGTGGCCGCATTGGCGATCGAGGAGCCGACTTCGATCATGGTGTTGGACTTGTAGTCCATCCGCCGCTGACACGTGGCCTGCGGCACGATTGCGAGCGGCACGAGGAGGTAGGAGCAAGCAATCACCAGCGTGACGGGGCGGAGCTGCGGATCATGGTAGAACGCGGCAATCGGGCCCGAAGCGAGGATGGCGAGAAGGGCGATGCTCCAGGCAAAGCCAACCGAGATCGTGAACGCGGTGTGCAGTTTTTCGGGCGTCAGGTTCCGCTCGCCGTTGATATAGCGAGTGACGCCGAAGTCCTGCAGGAAGGCCACCAGTGTGACCGCTGCGAAGGCGATGGAGAACAGGCCAAGCTCGGCAGGGGTAATGAACCACCGCGCGAGAAGGATGCTTGTTGCGAACTGGATTGCAAACGCGGTGTATTGCGAGACCAGCGCCCATGCGGCCGCAGTACGCACCGACATCTCGGGCGGCTGTTCGGCCAGAGCGGCGAACTTGTTCATGCGGCGTGCCTCGCCAGCTTGACTGCGGCTTGCGCAGCCTGCAGCGGCCGCCCTGCGCGCAGCAAGCGGAGAGCCAGCCGCCACAGTCGCGAGTCTGAACCCACATCCGCGATATGATCGAGCAGCATTTGCCAGCCCTCGCCCGCTAGGGTGTGCGGTGCATAGAGCGCGCGGCTTACGACCCGATGGCGGACGAAGGCGGCGCTACCCGGCCCGAACAGCGCATCAAGGTCTGCCAGCGGGGGCAGGGTGTCCAGCGCTTCGGTCGGGTCGGGGCAGCCTTCGGTCACCGCCGTGTGCGCGAGCCAGGCAATGGCCGCATTCCGGGCCTGCGTCACCATATGGCGACTGGAAACCTGCCCGTCGCTGATCCGGTACGCAAGCAGGCATTGTGGCAGATTGTGCATCCGGGTTCTGCGGCTGAGCCTGAGCCAAAGGTCATAATCTTCTGCATGAGTGTAGGCCGAACGATAGCCGCCCACCTCGCGGACCAAATCGCGCTGAACCAGAACGGCGCTGTGGCACAGCAGCGGCCCATCCTTGAGATTCGCTAGCAACGCTTCGTTGGTGATCGGCCGTTCGATCGGCGGGTTGGTCGCAGGCGCACCTTCAGCGTCGATATAGCATGTGGCCGAACCGACGAGGCCATGGTCCGGATTGTCAGCCAGGAAAGCCAATTGGTGCTCAAAGCGATCGGGCATGCAGATATCGTCTGCATCGAAGCGGGCGACCAGAGGCGCACGTGCCTCAGCAAACAACTCGTTCAAGCTGGCAACAAGGCCCCGGTTCGCGCGGGCAATCACCCGGATCCGAGCATCGCGTGCGGCGTAACCTTCCGCGATCGAACGGCTCGCATCGGACGAGCCGTCGTCGAGCAGAAGAAACTCGAAATCGCCGAAGCTCTGGCCGAGCACGCTTTCTATCGCAGCAGGCAAATACCGCGCGCCGTTATAGACGCTGGTAGCCACCGTAAGGGCGGGCCTTCTAAGGGACGTTTGGGTCATCCTTCGATTTCGAGAAAGCTTGGGAACATCACCGACCCGCGCGCGCCGCGGCTGTGGGCCTGTCGGCGCCAACGCAGCATTGGCCGGGCTAGCGCCGGGAAAATTTGCCAGATGGTGAAGGCAACCCGCCAGGTCAGACCATCGACTTGGCTTCGGGTGTTGCGAAGGTCGCGGAGGCCACGCTCCGTATCGCCATCGACGATGCAGTCGATCGCATGTTCGAAAGCGAGTGCGGCGCGGCTTTCCTCAAGCAGTCGGTCGAGCAGCGCTATCTCGGCCGAACCTTGGGGCAAGGCAGCGCGCGCCTTTTCATACGCCCGGATATTGCCAAGCAACATTCGCCCGGCATTGCCCGACGCGCTGCCGCGGCGGACCCGGTATTCACCGAGCACTTTATCCAGATAACGCGCGGTGCCGCCAAGCAGCATCAGCCGCACCCAGAAATCGAAGTCCTCCGATTGCGCCATGCGTTGATCGAACCCGCCAACCGCCTCGAAATCGGCCCGGCGAAACGTGGTGCCGATATAGACGTTGAAGGAACGATCGAGCACATCGGCAAGCGTGCCGTGCGTCGGCTGCGGTCGTTCAACGCAATTGCGCACCCTCGTCACGGCCCCGAAGATGCGGGCGTTGCAGGTTACGAGCCGCGCTTCAGGCTCCGTTTCGAGAATGGGGACGACCGAGGCCAGGTAACCAGGGCGAAACAGATCGTCGCCATCGAGAAGTGCTACGAGGGGGGCTGTGGTTTCGGCAATAGCCTGGTTGCGTGCGGCGGAAACACCTTGGTTGGCAGTCGCCACAAAGCGGATGCGCGCATCAGCCAGGAAAGGAGCAACTGCGCCGGCCACATCATCAGGCGCACCGTCATCGATCACCATGCATTCCCATGCTTGGAAAGTCTGGCGCTGAAGCGAGGTAAGTGCCTCGCCCACAAGGTGTGCGACACCATAGGCAGGCACGATCACCGCAACCCGCGCGGACCCCTCGCCGTGAGTGTCGTGACGAGAGCCAGGGGAAACAGAGGAGGAATCAATGCTCATCAGAGCGCACGCGTAGCCGAACGGCGATTAAGGTTTCGCTTACGGTGACCGAGTCGAGCGTGATTCTCGCGATTCCCTGCAAGAAGGGCGGAAGGCGGCCAAATATACTCTCTGGAGGGCCATCTCAAAACCCCCGAGAATCCGGGCGATCCGCCAAAAGTTTCAAAAAAAATGCAGAATACAATTGACGGATAGAGGGGCGCTCCGTAGGGCCCGTTCACCGGCAGGGAGCGGGCGTTTTCGTCTCATTCTTCACCGGTCGCCAACATAGACGGTCACCAAGTCCTCCGGTAGCAAAATCGGGGAGGTTTGGTTGTCCGCCAGTTTTTGTCGGTGGGTTCTTTGACATTGTAGGTTTA
>CANFIV010000318.1 GCA_947446935.1 Sphingomonadaceae bacterium
AACCCGGCGGCGAAGACGGACAAGTCCTCGCCGATCTACGGGATGCCCGTGTTCGATGTCGACAAGGCCAAAACAGTCATGTTCATCAAGCGCTCGATGGGCGGTGTGGGCTACGCCGGCGTCGACAACGACGTGTTCTACATGGACCAGACCATGATGCTCCTCGCCGACGCCAAGAAGATGGTCGAGGATATCAACAAGGCACTCGCGCATTGAAATCAAGGGCGCGCTGATCCGTGACCGCGCTGGAAGCGGAAGCATCGCCTCAGGGCCAGAAAAGCTTCGACCGGGTGCTCTCACCCGGCGAAGTTTTTTTGCTCACAATATCTGCACTGTCTCCGGTCATTTCTGTCTTCATCGGCGGCAATGCCATTCTTCATCTGGCCGGAACCGGTGCGGCCATCGGTTTCATCTGCGGCGGCCTGATTGCGGCAACCATGGCACTGCTCTTTGCCGAGCTATCCGCTAGCTATCCCGGAGCCGGCGGTGTCTACGGGGCCCTCAACGCAATCCTCGGTCCGCGTTGGACCTATCCCTTCGTGATCCTGCGCACCGTGCTCCTGTTTCCTCTGCTCGCGTTTGGGGCTGTTGGGGTCGGGCCATATATTCGCCTGTTTCTGCCATGGGTGTCGCAGGATGCGTCCGCGCTTGGCACGCTTGCGCTGGCCGCGTTGATCGCCGCGTCGCAGATCAGGCGGGGGGCGCAAGTGATCGCCGCGTTCCTGCTGATTGAACTTGTCGCGCTTCTGGTGCTGACGGTGGCAGCGCTGGCACATTTTAAGTTCGGTAATATCGGACTCGTGCTGTCCCCAGTTATAGCCGTGGGTGGAAACAGTCTTGTTTCGACGCCGAGCACGAGCCTGGCTCTAGCCGTGATTTCAGGTGCCATGATGGCCGCTGGCGCCGACTGGGCGACGTATTTTGCTGAAGACATGCTGGATGCAAAGCGCCGCATGGGCCCCGTCGTTGCGTGGACGGGACTGATTGCAGCCATGCTCATCGCCATGCCTGTCATCCTCATGATTCTTGCCATGGATGATGTCGCGGCAACGCTTTCAGCCGAGGCGCCGATCGCGCATTTCCTTGACCGGACAACCAGCCCGCTGATCAGTTCGCTCGTCTCGCTTGGCATCATCGTTGCAATATTCAACGGGGTTACGGCTATGATGATGGCCCTGTCACGCCAGCTGCATGCCATGGGGCGCGACAGCGTGTTCCCTGCGTCGATCAACAAGATGCTGCGAAGCGTAAGTCCCCGCACGCGCGCGCCTACAGGTGCGCTGCTGATCCTCCTCGTGGTTGGCGGCCTCTTTACATTTCTTGGCGAGCGGCGCCTTGTCCTGCTGTCGAGCGGCAATTTTTCCGAATGCCTGCTGCTCGGTCTGGCGGTGCTTGCCGGACGCAAGGCTGGCGCGCTGAGCGCGCATTTTCGCATCCGGCTTCACCCGGTGGTCCCCATCGTCGCACTGCTCCTCAGCATTTCGATCATTGCGGCAAATTGGGCCGATGCGGATACGGCGCGGGTTTCCATGTGCCTGCTCGTTGCGGTATTCACTGCTGCCTTTGCTTGGCATGAATGGGGTGTGCGCACGGGGCGCGATCCCGTCCGGCTCAACGGGAGTGATCTGGAATGACAGTCCGCGCAGCGTCTGCCGTATTTGCCGCCTGCCTGCTCCTTGCCGGTGGGTGCACGCCCGCCAAGCTCGCCGAAGGGCGGGTGCGCTCCGCGCTCGTGAACGCGGGGCTTTCGCAGTCCAATGCAGCCTGCATGGCAGAGCGGATGACCGACCGTCTCTCGCTCGGCCAGCTTCGCAAGTTGCAGGCGCTGCAGGCACCCAAGCGTTCGCTGGCGGACTATGTCTATACTGTTCGGCGCGTGGGTGACGGCCAGTTGATTGAAGTGACGGCCAGTTCGGCTCTGCTTTGCGCCACAGGCTTTGCGCCTGAGAAGAAGCCGGGCTAAGCCCGGCGCGCAATCACCATTCAAGGTACCTTTTGAGCATGCTGGCCAACACGTGACGGATCGGATGCCATGGGCTTGCGATCCGGCGTTATCGCGCGGGCGTGAGTTCACGCTGGCGGGGGAAACCGCGCGCGGCCCCCGCAGTGCGTTTCAGCGCGATCGCGACAGGATCATCCATTCGATTGCGTTTCGCCGCCTGCGTCACAAGACGCAGGTGTTCATTGCGCCAGACGGCGATCATTACCGTGTCCGCCTGACACACAGCCTTGAGGTCGCACAGATCGGTCGCGTGATCGCCCGTGCGCTTGGGCTGGATGAGGACCTGACCGAGGCGCTCTGCCTCGCGCACGATATAGGCCATCCGCCCTTCGGTCATGCCGGCGAGGATGCGCTGGAAGAGGCCATGGCCGGATTTGGCGGGTTCGACCACAACGCCAACACCTTGCGGGTGCTGATGCGGCTTGAGAGCCCCTATCCGGGGCACGATGGCCTCAACCTGACGTGGGAACTTCTAGAAGGTCTGGCCAAGCACAACGGTCCCGTCACCGCACCGCCTTGGGCGCTGGCGGAACTCGATGCCGCGTTTCCGCTGGATCTGGGCCAATATGCCTCGCTCGAAGCGCAAGTCGCCGCCATTTCTGATGATATTGCCTACGACAATCACGATATCGATGACGGCCTCCGCGCCGGATTTCTCACGCTCGACACCCTGCTGACGCTGCCCTCGCTCGCGGCACAGTGGCGCGATATCGAGGCGCGGTTTCCGGGTGCGCCGCGCGACCGGCTGCTCCGCGAACTGGTGCGGGGACAGATCGGCCGCATGGTCAACGATGTGATTGAGGAGACGCAGCGACGGCTCAAGGTGAGCGGCGTGGCCAGCGCGGCCGATGTGCGCGCCGCGCCGATGCCCATGGCTGGCTTCTCGGAGGGCATGGCAGGGGAAGAGCGCGCGCTGAAGCGCTTCATGTACAGGACGCTCTATCTGCACCCCGAACAGGTTTCGACCGCGCAAAAGGCGCGCGCGGTCATCGCCCGGCTATTCGCCGCTTATCGCGCCGATCCCAAACTTTTGCCCGAGAGCTGGCAGGCCAGCCTGCCCGCCCATGAGCCCGCGCGCAGCCGCCACATTGCCGATTTCATGGCAGGGATGACCGACAAGTACGCGATCGAGGCGCACGCCAGACTGTTTGGCGAGCGCCCCGAAGGACTGAGCAACGTTTAGTGATGGATCGCGTCTGAGCCGGCTTGTCCGACCGACTGGATATCGCCGCCGACACCTTTGACGGTCTTGCAGCCCGCCATGCTCACAAGCAGTCCGGCGAGTGCTACTGAAAAAATCACCTTGCGCACCATGGTCGTTATCCCTTTAATCGGATGATTAAGCCGCGCGACCAATCTGGTCCGCGCGTGTCCTGCATCATGCGGGACAACGTGCGGATGCTCCCAAGGTTCCGAC
>CANFIV010000319.1 GCA_947446935.1 Sphingomonadaceae bacterium
GAAGCGGCTTTTTCCACCTAGGATTGGAGAGCACCAATTCCGACCCCATGCCTCAAGCCGTTTGACATGAACGGGCATGCAAAACCGCCCCCAAACGCAGCCTGCGGTGATCTGGCTAGTGCTTGCGGTTCACTGCAAAAAGCCATCCGGTAACCACGAGTGCGCCGAAAATCACCACCATCGTGAGAATGAAGGTCACCTTGTCGGGGCGTCGGTGCGCAAGAGCTTTTAGCCCAATTGCCACTGAAAACAGCAATAGGCCTCGCCTCAACCAAACATATTGCGGCGATGTAGGCATATGGCCGAAGCCTTCACCCGCCCCTAAAGCAGCGCCTCGATATCCGCTTCCAGCTTCTCCGGCTTGTCCGTCGGGCCATAGCGACGCACGACCTTGCCATCGCGGCCGATCAGGAACTTGGTGAAGTTCCATTTGATGCCCTTGGTGCCGAGCACGCCGGGGGCGCCGGTCTTGAGCCATTGGTAGAGCGGATCGGCATGCGCGCCGTTGACTTCGATCTTGGCCATGAGCGGGAAGCTCACGCCGAAGTTGACCTTGCAGAAGCTCTCGATCTCGTCCGCCGTGCCCGGCTCCTGTCCGCCGAACTGGTTGCACGGGAAGGCCAGGACCTCGAACCCGCGCTCGCCGTACTTGCGCCACAGCGCCTCTAGCCCGTCGTATTGCGGGGTGAAGCCGCACTTGGAGGCGGTGTTGACCACAAGCAGGACCTTGCCCGCCTTCTCGCCGAGATCGAGCGGGGTGCCGTTTGGCAGTTTGACCGTGAAATCGGTGATGGTTTGAGTGCTGTTCATGCCAGATCCTCATGCGCTGCAAGGGCAAGGATTTCGCCGACGTTCAATGTGCTGCCGCCCGCCACGTCGATCACCACGCGGGCGCGTTCATCTGCCGGCATCGCCGCAACGCTGCGGACGAGTTCGCCGAGCGGTCCAGTGGCGAGCACTGCGAAGTTGTAGTGCATTTCCGAACCGTCATCGTCGCGCGCTTGAAGCGTCGCGGTGGCGTTCCAGTCGATTGCTGGCTTTGGCGCTGACATTGCCGAATTCCCCAGTTTATGTGTCAAGATTGCACGACAAGCCGTGTCTAGCAAGGCTTACACGGACGAAGCGTTATACCAGCAAGCCATCCTGCAAGCGGACCACTCGGTCCATACGCAAGGCGAGCCGTTCGTTGTGCGTGGCTACGAGCGCAGAGCTGCCCTCCCCGCGCACCAGCTTCAGGAATTCACCGAGCACCTTGTCGGCAGTCGCCTCATCCAGATTGCCGGTGGGCTCGTCAGCCAACACCAGGCCCGGTCGGTTGGCGAGCGCGCGGGCGACAGCTACGCGCTGCTGCTCGCCGCCCGAAAGCTGGCTGGGCCGGTGCGTAAGCCGGTGGCCGAGGCCGAGAGCGGTGAGCAGTTCCTGCGCGCGCTCTTTGGCTTCAGGCGCAGACCTGCCCGCAATAAGCTGCGGCAGCACCACATTCTCGGTCGCGTTGAAATCGGGCAGCAGGTGGTGGAACTGATAGACGAAGCCGAGATGCTCGCGCCGCAAGGTAGTGCGCGCATCGGCGGACAGTGCGGAGGCTTCGATCCCGGCGATCTCAATCTTGCCGGTGAAGCCGCCCTCAAGCAGGCCAACAGCTTGCAGCATGGTCGACTTGCCCGAGCCCGAGGGCCCCAGCAGCGCGACAATCTCGCCAGGGCGGATATCGAGATCGACCCCGCGCAAAACTTCGATCGTCTCGTCGCCCTGACTGAAGCTGCGCTTGAGGTTCTGACGGCGCACAAACGGCGGTGTCAGTGCATCCCACTGTTTGGGCTCATTGGGATCACTCATAGCGCAGCACCTGCACGGGATCAGTGCTCGCGGCGGTGAGCGCGGGATAGAGCGTCGCGAGGAAGCTGAGAACGAGCGCCATGAGGCAGATCACCGTGATTTCCACCGGATCGCTTCTGCTGGGCAGATCGGTGAGAAAGCGGATCGAGGGGTCCCACAGGTTTTGACCCGTCACGAACTCGACCGCATGGATGATCGGCTGGCGGAAGAACAGGAACAGCATGCCAAGCCCCAGCCCGACCGCCGTGCCAAGCGAACCGATCACGAAGCCGATGGTCACGAAGATCTTGAGCAGACTCGTCCGCGTCGCGCCCATCGTGCGCAGGATCGCAATGTCGCGCGTCTTGGCGCGCACCAGCATGATGAGCGAGGAAAGGATATTGAACACCGCAACGAGCACGATGATCGAAAGCACCACAAACATCGCGACCCGCTCGACCGCCAAGGCCTCGAACAGACTGGCGTTGATCGTCTTCCAGTCGGTGACGACCGCGCGGCCCGCCAGCGCCTGTTTGATCGGTGTCATCGTCTCCATCGCGGTGTCGGCATTGCTCGTCGTCACCTCGATCATGCCGATACTGTCACCGGTCAGCAGCAAAGTCTGCGCGTCGGCGATGGGCATGACGACATAGGCCTGATCATAGTCATAAACGCCGATCTCGAAAATCGCGGCGACGCGGTAGCCGATCTGGCGGGGCACAGTGCCGAAAGGCGTGGAGCGGCCCTGCGGGTTAATGATCGTTATCGTATCGCCCAGCTGTACGCCGAGGTTTTCCGCAAGCCGCGAGCCGATCGCGACATTGGTGGAACCTGCGCGCAGCGCCGCGAAACTGCCCGAGACGCGCTTGGCCTCAAGCCGCTTTAGGTCCGGCGCTGTGTTGCCGCGCACGAGAATCGCCTCGACCCGGCCATTGAACGTCGCAAGCAGCGGTTGTTCAATCAGCGGCGAGGCGCGGGTTACGCCCGGTGTCTGCTCGACACGTTTCAGGATATCCTGCCAATCATCGAGCCGGCCACCATAGGCCTGGATGATGGCGTGGCCGTTGAGCCCGACGATCTTGTCGAGCAGCTCGGCGCGAAAGCCGTTCATGACGCTCATCACGATGACTAGCGCAGCAACGCCAAGCATCACTGCGACAAGGCTGATGCCGGCTACCATGGCAATGAACGCCTCGCCCCGCCCCGGCAGCATGTAGCGTTTGGCAATGGTCCATTCGAAGGGCGAGAGGAGCAAGCGCTGTGTCTTTCAGGTCAGGAGCGGCCATCTAGGACTAACCGCTACAGGTGGCAACCTTAACGGGTCGTGGGCGAGGATGCTGGGGCCTCTTGCGTTCGCAGACAAAGGACGCCACATGAGCGGCGTTGAAGGCTGGCGTTCGCGCCATAGCGGATCTTCTGGAATCACATGAACCTGACCGATCCTTTTTGCGACGTGGCCCACCCTTTTCTTGACGAGAATGGCGACAAGCTCCGCGAGGAATGCGGCATTTTCGGCGTGCTAGGCGCACGGGATGCCGCCGCCATTGCCGCTCTGGGGCTGCATGCATTGCAGCACCGCGGCCAAGAGGCGGTGGGCATCACC
>CANFIV010000320.1 GCA_947446935.1 Sphingomonadaceae bacterium
AGGCCATAGACCGCGCGCGCGGCGGCGGGGTCCTCAAAGGTCTGCGCATCGCCGAGCAGCAGGCCGATGCCCGGCGCCGCGCGCGGACAGAAACGGGCATTGGCATGGCTCAGCCGCCATCCGATCGATTGGACCAGCGCATCTTCGCGCTGCAGATTATCGACCGGCTGGGCTATCGCCGGGACAGCGAAGGCCAAAGCCAGCACAAGACTGGCCAGCCCGCGCACCTTAGCCCTTCCGGGCGTCGTTGACCGCCTGCTGGAGCTGTTCACGCCCCACTGCGCCGGAAATCAGCTGGCCGCCTACGCTCCATGCCGGGGTGCCGTTGATGCCAAGCTGGCGCGCGAAGCCGAGGTTGCGTTCCAGTTCCTGGTGCGCGCCTGGCTGGTGCACAAAGGCATCGGCAGCGGCGGTGTCGAGCCCGGCCGCCTGGGCGGCTGCGGCTATGCTGGTGGCGCTTGGTCGTTCGCCAGTGAACATGGCCTTGTGAAACACGGCGTACCGGCCCTGTGCGGCCGCGGCGAGGCCCATGCGGGCGGCGGGTTCGCTTTCGGGCGAGATGATCGGCAACTGGCGCACGACCACACGCAGATCGGGGTTGGCGGAAAGCAGGGCTTCCACATCGGCCACGCTGCTGCGGCAATACGTACAGGCGAAATCGGTGAATTCGACCAGCGTGATTTTACCCGCCGGATTGCCCAGCACCGCGCCGGGGAACGGCGTTTCGATCGCCCCGCGCAAGGGCGCGAGCCGCGATGCCGTCTCGCGCGCCTGCAGCTTGTCCATCGCTTCGGGCAGAATTTCAGGGTGATCGAGAATATAGGCACGTACCAGCGCTTCGATCGCGCCGCGCTGGCGGGTGTCGATTCCAGCACCCGAGAGTTGAGCCTCAAGCTTGCCGGCGTCCTTGGCCTGCACGGTTTGGGCCTCGGCACGGCGGGTGTGCATCACCCACCAGCCACCGGCAGCACCAAACCCGGCAATCACCAGTGCAAGCAGCAGGAATGGACGAAAGCGCATGGGGGCGTACTCCTTGGGGGCTTGCGCCGGCGCTAGCGCGACTTGCGCGCGCGCTCAATCATCGCGCGGGCGGACATGGCGATGTCCTGCGCGCGCAACCAATCGGGCGAACCCTTTGGCAGCGCACCTTCAGCGGCTTCGGCATTTTGCAGCGCATCGGGCAGCTGCATTTCGCCCAGCTGCTGCTCGGCGCTGGCCAGCCGCGCGCGGGGTGTATCGCCCTGCGCTTCATAGACGACGCCGAGCTGATACCACGCAAAGGGATTGTCGCGGTCGCGCGCTACGGCGGTCTTGAGCACGCGCTCGGCCTCGGCAAAGTTGGCCTTGTCCTCGGTCGCGAGCAGCGCGTGGCCGAGCGTGGTGGCGATCAGCGGAGCGTTCTGGGTGAGCTCGGTCGCGCGGCGCAGCGGTGCAATCGCCTCGCGCGGTTTGCCCGATTCGAGCAGGACCTGGCCCTTCAGCTCGAGGGCATAAGGGTCGTTCGGGTCCATTGCGAGCAGCGCGTCGGTTTCTGCCAGCGCCTTGTCCATCAGCGCTTCCTTGTGGAAAGCATAGGCCCGGGCCATCCGCGCGGGCGCGTCGGTCATCCACTCGGGATAGGCGGCGAGCGTGGCGGAAGGTTCGGCGAGATAGCCGACGAGCTTGGCCTTCACCCGCAGGAAGCGCGCTTGAAGCGCCGGATCGGCGGGCTTGTTCCACGCTGGATCCTGCTCGAACGAATCCTGCAGGGTGGTCAGGCGGTCGGCGGTCATCGGGTGCGTGCTGTAGAACTCGGCATCGGCATCGCGCTTGAAGCCATAGCGGAATTCCTGCGATTGCAGCTTCTTGAAGAAATCGACCGAGCCTTTGCCCGAGATTCCAGCCTTGGAGAGGAACTGCACGCTCGCCGCATCGGCAGAAGATTCCTGTGCGCGGCTGAAGGCGAGATATTTGCCGAGCGCGGCCTGCTGTCCGGCCATGAAAATGCCCATGCCCGCGTCGGTGGACCCCGCCGCCGCCGCCGCCGCACCCAGCAGCAGGCTGAGCAGGGTGATTCCCGTGGCGGGCCTGGCGCCCTCATCGCCGCGGATAACGTGCCCGCCGGTGATATGGCCGAGCTCGTGCGCAATCACGCCCTGCACTTCCTGCGCATTGTCTGCAGCGCTGATCAGCCCCGAATGGATGTAGATCGCCTGGCCGCCTGCGACGAACGCATTGATCGAATTCTCGTTCAGCAGGACGAGATCAACCGCCTTGGGATCAAGCCCGCCAGCCGCCACGATCGGCGCAGCCATATCGTGAAACAGCGCTTCGGTTTCCGCATCGCGCAGCACCGATTGCGCCGCGGCCGGAACGCTCGACAGTGCGAGGATGAGCGTTGCCGCAATCACGCGGCCCAGTTGGCGGAACGGAGAGGTCAGAGTCACGATGCCGCCAGCTTATCCACCGTGCGCCTGAACTGGCGGTGAAGCGGTCACTTTGGCGAGAAACGGCAGCACTGCATCCAGCACGCGGCTATCGCGGGAAAAGGGCCGCGCGAACAGCATGATTGCGCCTTCGTGGGTCACATCCTTGAGCAGCACCGCGTGGGTCGGTGCGCCGGCCCGGGTGAGCGTGCGCGCCAGTTCGACCGAATTGCGCGGGCGCACGGTTGTGTCTGCCGTGCCATGCACCAGCAGCATCGGGGGCGCATCACCGCGGGCATAGACCACGGGTTGGGTCTCCTCGGGATTGGCTGCCCTGCCGAAGCTCTTCTTCGATGATTCGGTGTCGAAGGGGTAGAAATCGTATGGACCCGCGAGCCCGACCGTACCCTTGATCGCGTCGGCCGATAGCCGCTCATGCGCCAGCCAGCGCCGGTCGAGCGTCAGCATGGCTGCGTTGTAGGCTCCCGCCGAGTGCCCCATCAGCACCACGCGTCCCGGATCGCCGCCAAGTGCGGCTGCATGGTCTGCCACCCAGCGCAGCGCGCTGGCGCCGTCTTCCAGCATGGCCGGATAGCGCACGTGCGGGTACAGGCGGTATCCGGCAAGAACCACAGCATAGCCATGCGGGGCAAGCGCGCGCGCCATGAACCGGTAGTCATGTGGATCGCCGGAATGCCAGCCGCCGCCATGAATGAACACGATAACCGGAAGCGGTGCGAGCGCCGACGCGCCTGCAGGCACGAACATTTCCAGCTTCTGGGCAGCGTCGGTGCCATAGCGGACTGCCGCGACTTGCCGGATTTCGCCATCACCGTTGCGCAGCAGCCTGTCTGCCCCGTCAAGCAGGGCGACCGCGTTGTTGGACAGGGCAAAGCGATAGGCCGCGAAACCGACCGCGCCGATCAGCGCAATAACGATCAGCGACCACGTGATCCAGCCCCATCCGGCCATGCCTGCACGTCGCCTTTTCTGCCCATCC
>CANFIV010000321.1 GCA_947446935.1 Sphingomonadaceae bacterium
ATTCCCCAACCGTAGCGGCATGGGCCAGATCATTCGGGTCCAGCGATTGCAGCCGCGCCGGGTTCGAAATCAGCAGCTGCGCGCCGCTGTCGCCCAGAATATGCGCCACTTGTGCGCGCTTGAGCAACGGGTTGACCGGCACATGCACCAGCCCGGCCCTCGCCGCCGCAAGTGGCATCAAGCAGGCCAACTCGCTCTTGGGCAGCCAGGTCGCCACACGCGCTCCCGGCTCCCGCACTTCAACCGCCAGCCAAGCAGCCAGTTGGCCTATACGCCGATTTAACGCCTCATAGCTAAGCGTGCGGTCCTTGAAGACCAACGCGGGCGCATCACCGCGCCCCAGCAAGGCGAGATGGTCAAGCGGGTACAGAGTTGGATCGGGCGCTGCGGTCACGCGGCTCTCTTGGAAATGAAGGCAGAAACGGGTTTTGGTTGCTACGGTCTATCACGCTGAACTCGCCGAAGCGCAAGCGGACCCCGTGCTGGCCGCGCTGCTCGGCCGTTCGGACGCCAGCGCGCCGTTCGACCGGCTGGATTGGCTGGCGCTGATGGCCGAAACCTGCCTGCCCGGCACGCGCTGCGTGATTGCCGTAGCGCGCGATGGCGATGCCGTGGCCGCGCTACCCCTTTGCCGCACGCCCGATGGTTTTGCCCCGCTCGGCAACTGGTACAGCTTTTTCGCGCGCCCCCTGTGCAATGACAAGGACCGCGCACCCGCGCTGCTCGCGGCGCTCACCCGCAGTCTCGCCGCTGCCGGGGCTGTCCATCTCGCTCCCATGCCAGAACAGGAAGCCGAAGCCCTCACCGCAGCCTTCCGCGCTTCCGGCTGGATCGGCACGATCGAGCCTTGCGACACCAACCATATTCTGGAACTCGGCGGCCGCAGCTTCGATGCCTATTGGGCCGGGCGCCCTGGCGCCTTGCGCGAAACTGTTCGCCGCAAAGGCGCGCGCGGTGTGGTCAACCTGCGCATCGAAACCGCCTTCAGCGAAGCCGACTGGGATGCATACGAAGCGATCTACGCGCGCAGCTGGAAGCCGGAAGAAGGCAACCCGGCCTTCCTGCGTGCCTTTGCCATGGCCGAATCCGAAGCAGGCGCGCTGCGCATGGGCATGGCAGAAATCGAAGGCCAGCCGGTTGCCGCGCAATTTTGGACCGTCGAGGGCGGCACCGCCTGGATCCACAAGCTGGCGCACGATGAGGCCGCGCGCCAGCACTCGCCGGGTACCTTGCTCACGGCAGCCTTGTTCCGCCACGTGATCGACAACGACCGCGTCCACACGGTCGATTTCGGCACAGGTGACAATCCCTACAAGCGCGACTGGATGGAAGCGGCCCGCCCGCGCTACGCTCTTGCGTTCTACCGTCCCGCAGCGATCAGCCACTGGCCCCAGCTTGCCAAGTTGGCGGCCCGGCGCGTCTTGCGGCCCCGCGCTCCGGCTTCGCTTGTTTCGCCTCAGGCCGCTGGCTAGAGCGCATGGCCAACCAGATTGAAAAGGCTCGCCGAGTGACGCAACCCAGCAATACCGATGCCGAACTGCGCAGCGTGCTCAGCGACGTCCTCAGCCTCAGTGCAGACCGCGCCGCAGCCCTCGCTGCCGACAGCGGACTGTTTGGCGCGCTGCCCGAGCTGGACTCCATGGCCGTCGCCGGCCTGCTGACCGAAATCGAAGACCGCTTCGCCATCATGATCGACGACGAAGAGGTCGATGGCGACATGCTCGGCACGTATGGCGATCTCCTGGCCTTCGTCCGGGGCAAGCGCGGCGAAGCCTGAGCCTGCGATGCTGGCGACCTGGCCATGCCCCGGCCCCTACGGAATCCTTGAGGAATTGGCCGTTGCCTTTGACCGAGGTCGCTCGGCGCGGCTGCTGATTGCGCCCCCGCTGTTCGAGGAAATGAACCGCACGCGGCGCTTTCTGGTCGAAACCCAGCGCCAGCTCGACGCATTCGGCGTCGATTCGATGCTCCCCGATCTGCCCGGCTGCAACGAAAGCCTGCAGGCCTTCTCCGCGCAAAGCCTCGGCAGTTGGCGCGATGCCATGGCCGCTGCGGCGCGCCACTTCCGCGCCACGCACATACTCGCGGTGCGCGGCGGCGCGCTTGTGTTCCCCACCACGCTGCCCGGCTGGGTGCTGGAGCCGATCAAAGGCGCATCCATCCTGCGCCAGTTGCTGCGCGCCCGCGTGCTGAGCGCGCGTGAGGCGGGCCTTGCGGAAGACAGCGCCGCACTTCTCGAGCTGGGTCGCAACCACGGACTCGAACTTGCCGGCTACCGCCTTTCTGCAGCACTTGTCGCCGGGCTGGATGCCGCCGTGCCTGAAGATGAAGGGCAGGTCGTGATCCGGCAGTCTGCCCTTGGCGGCAGCGCATTGTGGCTACGCAGTGAGCCGGGTGAAGACCCCGCCCAGTCTGCCAATCTCGCCCGTATGATCGCACAGGATGAGGGGGGCTGATGCGCCGGCACCTCACCTTCCCCTGCGGGCCGGACACACTGGCGGGCACGCTCGACCGGGACTCGGCCATCGGTCCGGTTGGCCTTCTGTTCGTTTCTGGCGGGCGCGAAGTGCGCAGCGGCAGCTGGGGCGGACAGGCGCAAATCGCCGCACGCTTGGCCGCTGCGGGAGTGCCCGTCTTCCGCTATGACCGGCGCGGCGTTGGCCAGAGCGAGGGCTGCGACCCGGGCTTTCAGCACACGCGCGAGGATATTGCCGCCGCCCTTGCCGCCTTCCGCGCCGCCGTACCGAGCCTGCGCAAGATCATTGCCTTTGGCAATTGCGACGCCGCCGCCGCGCTTATGCTTCACGGGTTCGCAATGGAATTGGGCGGCTTGGTGCTCGCCAATCCGTGGACGCTGGAAGACGATTCAGCAGATGCGCCCCCGCCCGCCGCACTGCGCAGGCGCTATCTCTCCAAGCTCGCGAACCCGCGCGAGGTGCTTCGATTGCTGACCGGCGGCGTGAACCTTGCAAAGCTTCTGCGGGGCCTGCGCCATGCGGCAACAGCCCAGCCAAAGTCGGGACTGGTGGCACAGATGGCTGATGGCCTCGCGCGGTGCATTTGCCCGGTCACTATCCTTCTCGCCACCGGAGACCGCACTGCGCAGATGTTCGAGACGGTGTGGCCATCAAACGATCCGCGCATCCAACGCCACGGCAGCGCCGGGCACAGCTTCTCGGGTCAGAATGCGCAGGACTGGCTGTTCGAACGCCTGATCGAAACCACGCGCTGAGCGGCAGGCCTACTCCGCCGCAACCTTCTGCGCCGCCGCGAAGGCATGTTCTGCCAGAAACCGCTCGGCATCCAATGCGGCCATGCAGCCCGTGCCCGCCGCCGTCACCGCCTGCCGGTAAGTGTGGTCCATCACATCACCGCACGCGAACACGCCCGGGATCGCGGTCTTG
>CANFIV010000322.1 GCA_947446935.1 Sphingomonadaceae bacterium
CATCCGGGAGGGGGGTGCCGACAAGAAGCACCGCGCGGGCAAAGCGCTTCACTTCTTCCAGATGTTCATCAAGATCGCGCGGCTCTTCCGAACGGACTCGGCGGGTGAGGTTGATCTGGTTGACCGGCGCGCCGTGCACCAGCCGCTCGTTTTCCACCGCAAGCGTTGCCGTGAACGAATGCAGTGTCGTCTTGATGAAGTTGGCTAGGGCGAATGCCGGGCTCTTGTCGCCCATCGGCACATCGGGCGAGACAAGCACGAGCTGGCAATCGTCATAGAGAGAGGCCTTGCGCGCCACACGGAAATGCGTGGTGAGGTTATCCGCGACGAGGCCACGGAATTCCTCGGGCGTCAGCAGTGCGTCGGTTGCGAAGAGCTTTGTCGGCAGCGCCTGCAGCGGGGTCGAGACGATTGTCGTCGGGTGTCCCCATTGCAGCAGCGCGCTATCCATCGCGGCTTCCACTCCGCCTTCCAGCAGGATTGATTCGAGCGGCGCGTCCTCGATATCGGAGAGCGCCTCCTTGATCGCAGAGAACCCGTCCGCAGAGCTCGTCATCAACACCACGCGTGCCACGTTGCACTCGGTAATGAATTCGCGCGCGGTCTCGGCGAGGTAGTCGGTCAAGTGCTCGCCGATGATCCACACGGTGCGCCCGCGCATCTGATCGAGCCGCTCTTGCTTGGGGCTGCCAAACAATTCGCGCTCGGTGGTCGAACGCTCCACGCTGAGGCCGCCGGAAGGCATGAACGTTTCCCCGCTCACGGCTCGGTCGGCGAGAAAGAACACGGTCGCCTGCGCCACGTCGGTCTCGGTCGGCATCTTGCCGAGAAACAGCTGCGAGAGCACGCCTGTGCCCACTTTCTTGGCCTCTACCGCGATCTTTTCGGCGGGAAGGAAAGGCTCGTCCTCAGGTGGGGCTTTGAGCAGCCAGCCCGAATTGGCCTCGGGCGTATCCGGCCGTTCGGACCATTCGGGGGAATCGAGGAAGTAACCGCCCCCCCGCAGCCGCGAGACGAGCCGCGCCGCGATTTCCGGGGTCATCAGATAACGGTCCCATGTGCACAGGCCATCACCTTCGCGGGCGCAGGCCAGCGCCAGTTCGCGGATCTCGCGCGGGTTGTTGGTATCATGCGACATGCGCACGGTGTCATTGCGCGAGAGGCGGCCGAGCAATGCTTCCACGCGCACCCCGCGCCGCAGTGATTTCACAACTGCAGCATGGATCGCGTTGAGCCGTTTGTTGGCCAGGATCAGTTTGCCGCGCCGCTCGAACAGGCCCGGCTTGCCGCCGGTGCCTGCAAGGCGGTCACCGTCGACAGGGCCGGGGGCAATCGCGTTGAACTGGACTTCGGGCCCGAGATAGCGCGCCATCGATTCAACCATCGCGCGCTGGCCCGATTTGGAAACGGCGTAGTCCGCGCGGTTTGGATAGGCGACAGCGAGGTACTTCTCGCCGCCGAAGTATGACGAGACATTGAGCACATAGCCCGATCCTTGCGCCTTCATGATCGGGACGACGTGGTGCATCAGCACGAAGTTCGAGATCAGGTTGGCATCGAGCGTGTAGTTCCAGGCATCGAGGCTCATGTCGACGACCATGTCCTCCGCGCCTGCGACCCCGGCGTTGTTGATGAGGTAGTCAATTCGCCCGAACGCCTTCATCGTCGCATCGACCGCAGCCTTGAGCGAGGCGAGGTTGCTGACATCCATCCCGGCCATCGTCTGCACGCGCCGCTCGACCCCGGAGAAGCCGATGTCCTCCAGTTCGCTCACAATGCGCGCGCGCGCCACAGCCAGCTCGCTTTCACGCCGGGCCACCATCATGACTTTGGCGCCCGCGAGCGCGAGCAGCCGCGCGACCTGACCGCCGATACCCGCCGAACCACCGGTAATCAGCGCGACTTTGCCGAGGTGCAGCCCGGTGATGTTTTCGCTGAAACCTGGCATCGCTTTGCGCGCGCCGGTTGCTTCGCCGATGTTGGTGGGCACATAAAGCGTGACCTCGCGGACCTTGCTGTCCTTGACCAGCACGCGCGCAGCATGGCCTGCAGCAAAACGTGTGTTTTCAGGTTCGGAATTGGTGAAGCGCACGATCTGGTTGCCCCACTCGCCCTGCCGCCGTCGCCCGTGCGCCACATCGATCTCGGACTCATACCGCCATAGCCGCACCAGCTGTTCGATCGCGGCGCGCAGCGCATTGGCATAGACATTGTCGCGCCCGTCGCTGACATTCGACATGAAGACGAAGCGTGGGGCCTGCAGCAGCGAGTCGTGTCGCTTCCAATAGCGGCTGAGCGCGCGTGCCAGCGCCATCGCTCCAACCAGCTCGACGTCCATGAATGCGGCCACATCCTCGTCCGACATATCGACGAGCTTTCCGGCCAGTTCACCAGCTGCGTAAGCGGGAAGAATGATGGCGCCGGTGATTGGCGAACGCGCTTCGGTATAGGCCGCCAGCGATGCCTCGATCATTGCCGGCTCGGTGCGGTTGAACCGCACGATGGTGAGCGTATCGCCGATCCCTTCGGCCTTGGCCCGTGCCTGCGCGATGGCAACATCGGCTTGGCGCGGCAGGCCCAGCAACACGGCGGCACCGCAGGCGATCTGGATGCGGGCGATTTCGAGCGCGTCCTGCCAGTCGTCGCCCGCTGCAATGAGGACGGCAAGGCCCGTGCCGTCGATGGAACGCATCGTCGGCCGCGCAAGGTAGGTAGAGCGCTCCTCCTTGCGCACGGTCATCCCGTGCGTGACCTCGAAATCGTGGCCGTTGTAGGAAGCCGATTCGTCGCTGCCAAGGAACACGCAGGTCGAGGCGATGTCATCGGGCACGGGGAAGGTCTTGGCCTTGGGCGCACCACCCACGCTTCTTTCGAGCGACATCATATCGAAGAAAGTCTGCGCGGTTGTGCCTGCCTCGTCGCCGCGCAGATTGTCCATTGCCGCGAAGACGGTGCGGATGCGTTCGCTCTCGATGGGGCCGGGGAACACCAGATTGACGCGGATGCCCTTCGGGCCGAGTTCGAGCGAAAGCTCGCGCGACCATGCGTTCATGGCCGCTTTGGGTACGACATAGGCAGAGCGCGCATAGTAGGGGGTGCGCGAGAAGATCGTCGAGACGTTTATGATCGAGCCGCCTTCGCCCATTGCCGAAGCGGCGGTGCGCGCGAGGTTCCACGCGACGCCGAAAATGTTGCGCATTGCCGCGCCTACGGTTTCGGTGTCGGTCGAGCCCTTCTTCTGCAGCGCGGCGAGTTCGTCAGCATCGAACGGCAGTTGTTCGATGGTTTGCTTGGGACCGGCAGAGCCCGCGTTGTTGACCAGAATGTCGATCTTGCCGAAGCGCTTCACAATATCGGCGATGCCATCGCGCACAGATTGCGGATCACCGCCATCGAGCACCAC
>CANFIV010000323.1 GCA_947446935.1 Sphingomonadaceae bacterium
GGTCGAGGCGCAGGTTTCGAATGACGGCACGCGCAAGTGGCTGCTGCGCACGGCGGACAACCACGATTTCGAGATGGTGTTCATCCCCGATGCCACGCGCGGCACGCTTTGTGTTTCGAGCCAGGTGGGCTGCACGCTCAATTGCCGGTTCTGCCATACCGGCACGATGCGGCTGGTGCGCAACCTAACGCCGGGCGAAATCGTCGGGCAGGTCATGCTCGCACGCGATGTGCTGGGCGAATGGCCCAAGGGCTCGATGGCCGGAATGGACTTCGATGAGCCGGACGAGGACGAAGACAGCACCGACTACACCCCCGATGGCCGCCTGCTCACCAACATCGTGATGATGGGCATGGGTGAGCCGCTCTACAATTTCGAGCATGTGCGCGATGCCCTGAAGCTTGTGATGGACGGTGCCGGCCTCGCGCTCTCGAAGCGGCGCATCACGCTATCGACCAGCGGCGTGGTGCCGATGATGGCCCGCGCTGGCGAGGAGATCGGCGTCAATCTTGCGGTCTCGCTCCACGCAGTGACCAAAGACGTTCGCGACGAAATCGTGCCGATCAACCGCAAGTTCGGGATCGAGGAACTGCTGCAGGCCTGCGCCGATTATCCCGGCGCCTCGAACTCGCGGCGCATCACGTTCGAATATGTGATGCTGAAAGACAAGAACGACCGCGACAGCGATGCGCACGAACTCGTCCGCCTGCTGCGCCATTATGGACTGCCCGCCAAGGTAAACCTTATTCCGTTCAACCCTTGGCCCGGCGCGCCGTATGAATGCTCAACGCCCGAGCGCATTCGCCGTTTTGCCAAGATCGTGTTCGATGCTGGCATTTCCGCGCCCGTGCGCACCCCGCGCGGCCGCGATATCGATGCCGCCTGCGGGCAGCTCAAAACCGCGGCCGAACGCAAGACCCGCGCCGAGCTCGACCGCCTCGCCGAAGAGAAGCAGGCCGCGCTCGGTTAGGCTACCTCAGCTCGCCGAAAAACTGCTCGAAAGCCGGAAGGTTGTCTGCAAGGTCGCGCCGTTGAGATAGCGCACGCGGTAGAGCGTGGTTGTGCCAACTGCCCCGCACATACGCACCGAAAGGTTCGCAGCACCATTCGCCGCCACCGCCTGGCTGGCGACCGCCTGATACGTCGCACCCGTGTCAAGCGACTGCTCGATGAACAGCGTGCCCGCCTGATCGGCAAATGCCGTAGCATTGAAGAAGGCAAGCTGGGCGGCGCTGTTGGCCCGGCCCGTGCCGGTGAACGTCGCCGCGGCGGCGAGCGCGGCGGTGCTGTCGGTGAAGCCAGAGCCCGTATTGACCGTGCCGCTCACCGAAACGCTGCCGATGGACGAACTGCCAGCCGCCAGCGAAACGCCTGAACTCGGCGCGACCGCCTGCTTCTGGCTCAGCACCACCGAAACCGCACCGCTGGTATAGGTCGAAACACGCGCGCGGACAAAGGCGGCAGACGAAACGTAGCTGTAGATACCCGTCGCTGTGGATGTCGAAGCGGGTGCAGCATTCGGAACAGCCGCAGAAGTGACAGGCAACGTGACCCAATTGGTGCCGTCGTTCGATTGTTCGTACGTGATCGTGCAAGACGTGCCCGCGTTGGTCACATGGAACGAGCCGCCCATGTACATGTTGTTGCTCACCGAAATCACGTTCGTGGCCGACGAGACGCTGCCCGCCACGGTCGCGCCTTCGCTGCAAGACCGATAGATGGCCGAAAGCCAGCCGGTCAGCCCGGTTCCGCCTGTTGGCATGGAGGTGCCCGCAATAGCCGCCCCCGCAGGTTCGAGGTTGGCCTGATCGGTCGCCAGCGAAACAGCAAGGCTTGCGGCTGCGGTCTTGGCACCCAGGCTGGCGGGAAGCTGCGCTGCGATCGCGCTCAGCGTGCTGTTGGTGGTCGTCTGATTGGCAGACGTTGCCGCCCCTGTGGGAAGCGGAAGGCTGGCAGCGCTGACCGCCTGCGTGCCCACCGACCCGGAAATGGCAACCGGCAATGGCGCGGTAGCGCTCACAGTCTGTGCGGTCCCATCGGCGTTTGCGAAAGCCACGGCATTGGCCGGTGTGAACAGCGCGGGGAATGTAACGGGCGGGTTGGGCATGAACTTTCTCCATTTACGGCACGGTCAATGAGTTTAAATTAACCCATTTGGTACATGTAGGAAAGTTCAAAATTCCAATATGGTCTCCCGTCGCTGAAATCACTCGGTCCATCGCCTTTGCCCCCGTGTTCATCGGCGGTTGGGGATCTTCGGCGCAGTTTCTGCGTTGTCTGCACCGATTCAATCTTCAGCCAAAAAGGACGACCACCATGAACAAGTTCATTCTGGCAACTGCGCTCGCTGCGATCATTCTGCCCGCCGCTCCGGCCTTGGCAGATCCGCCTTCCTGGGCACCGGCACACGGCCGCCGCGCGCATAATGGCGAATATGACCATTATGGCCGCTACAACCAGCCGCGCCCCCTCGCCCAGAATGATCAGGTCTGGCGCGGGCGCGATGGGCGCTACCACTGCCGCCGCAGCAACGGCACGACCGGGCTGGTAATCGGCGCGATCGGCGGCGCTCTCGTCGGCCGCACGATCGACACGCGCGGTGATCGCACGCTGGGCACCCTGCTCGGGGCCGCAGGCGGCGGGCTGCTCGGCCGCGAGATTGATCGCAGCGGATCGCGCTGCCGCTGATATCTGGCTTGGATGGATGATACTTATGCGAGGCGCGGCTTGCCCGCGCCTCGCCATCGCGCCATAGCCTCACGTGAAGAAAAAGCCGTCAAGGAAGCCGCGCCTATGTCAATGGTTCTGCTGGATGTTGCCCTGCGCCGTCTGGTCAAGCAGGGAACGCTTACCGTTACCGAAGCATCGGGTCGCCAGCGCAAGTACGGAACAAGTACACCGGGTTGGCCTGATCTGGGGCTCCGCTTGCACGACAAAAAGGTTCCCGGTGCGCTTGCCCGTAATCCCAGTCTGGCCATGGCCGAATGCTTCATGGATGGTCGCCTGACCATCGAGCATGGCGATATCATGGATTTTATCGGCTTCATCCGCCGCAACAACCCTTGGGAAAAGGGCGGCGATCTCGACGACCTCAACCTGTTCGACAAGCTGCGCGTCGCCATTTCCGGGCGGCTCGATCAGATCAACCAGCGCAACTCCTCGCGCCGCAATGTCGCGCATCACTACGATCTCGATGACCGGCTCTACGATCTCTTTCTCGATCCCGCGCGCCAGTATTCCTGCGCCTATTGGGATGAAGGGATCACCACGCTCGAGGATGCCCAACTCGCCAAAATGGAACACATCGCCGCCAAGCTGGCACTGAAGCCAGGCATGCGGGTGCTCGACATCGGCTGCGGCTGGGGCGGCCTCGCGCTTCATCTCCACAAGATATCCGGAGCA
>CANFIV010000324.1 GCA_947446935.1 Sphingomonadaceae bacterium
ATCGACAGGATTGGGGGCGTAGCGCGAGGACTGCCGCTCGCCGGACTGCGCCTGGCGGACGTATTTGAGGTAGAAGCTTTCCGCACCATCGAAAGCGAAGCGGATCGGATTGGTGGTCACCACGCGGGTCAGCACGGTCTGGCCGGCCGCCACAAAGGTGCCGATCGAGACGCGCTTGTCCGAAATCCGGCCGCTGATGGGTGAGCGGACCGTGGTGAACGAGAGATCGAGCTGGCGGGATTCGAGCGTGGCGTGGGCCGCACCGGCAGAAGCCACCGCGCTGCGCAGATTGGCCTGCTTGGTCTCGAACTCCTCACGACTGACAGCTTGGGCATCGAGCAGCTTCTGCGCGCGCGCCATTTCGGTGCGCGCGTTGGTCACTTGTGCCTGTGCTTTTGCGAGATCGGCCTCCGCCTGCGCGGCAGCCGCGCGATAGGGGCGCGGATCGATGACGAACAGCACCTGCCCCTTGGCAACTTCGACGCCTTCACGGAATTCCACGCTCTGGACGGTTCCGGAAATGCGGGGTCGGATCTCGACATCCTGCACTGCTTCGAAGCGGCCCACGTAATCGTCCCAATCAACCACTTGCCGCTGGAGGGGAAGCGCCGCCGAGACATGGGGGGTAGGGGGAGGTGGAGGTGCGGTTGGCGAGCAGGCGCTCAGGGCCGCGAAGGCAAAAAGGACGATTCGACGCATGCTTAACCTTCGTAAGGGAACCGGTTGCCAATGGCAACCGAACCCCACGAGGCTCGCTCCGCCTTGCCTTTAGGTGTGGCTTTTCGAATCACCTGGATGTCCGCTGCCGAAAGGGCCTGATCGGCCTTCTGCGTCCGGTACGTCTTCCCGCCTTGCAGGCGGCTCGCTGAAAATCCACATTTTCACGATGGCCAGTTTCACGATGGCCAGTTTCACGATGGCCAGTTTCACGATGGCCAGTGATGCCAGTGGCGCTGGTTGATATGAGTTGCTATACGCAACGCAATAGCAGTCATTTGGGGGAATACGGGTCGTGGCAATCGAGGCAAAGGTCAACGGCAAGCCTGTCACCTTCAATGTGGAACCCGATACCCCGTTGCTCTGGGCGATCCGCGAGGAACTGGGGATGACCGGCACAAAGTTCGGTTGCGGCATTGCCGCCTGCGGGGCCTGCAGCGTGCACATCGATGGCCAGATCACGCGCTCGTGCAGCGTGCCCATCAGCGACGTGGCGGGTAAGTCGATCACCACGATCGAGGGCCTTGGCGGAGCTGACGGTACGCTCACCGCCTTGCAGAAAGCATGGGTCGAACATCAGGTGCCGCAATGCGGCTATTGCCAATCGGGGCAGATCATGGCCGCCGCCGCGCTGCTCGCCGCCACGCCGAAGCCTTCCGATGCCGATATCGACGCCGCGATGACCAACATCTGCCGCTGCGGCACGTATCCCCGAATTCGCGCCGCGATCCACGCCGTCGCGGGCACAGCAACCGCCATTCAGGCCTGAGGAGCAAGCACATGGGCATGATCCGCAGAACTTTCCTGTTCGGCAGCGCGGCCGTCGTCGGCGGCGGTATTTTCGCCATCAAGTATGCCGACAGCGCAGCGCGTTCGGCTGCCGCCAAGATGACTGATGGCAAGGATGGCCACAATTTCGGCACCTGGATCCGCATCGGTGAGGATGACAGCGTCACGCTCTTTTCGCCGCACACCGATATCGGGCAGGGATCGAACACGGGACTCGCGCAAATGCTCGCCGAAGAGCTCGATGCCGACTGGAGCAAGATCGTCGTCACGTCTGCGCCCGCAGAATCTCCCTTCGCCAACGTCGTGCTTGGGCGCGGCTTCCTGGGCGACATGAGCGGCTATCCCGGGATCATCGGCGCGCTGCCGACCTCGCTGCTCTCATTGGTTGCGCGTTCGCTCAATCTGCAGATCACCGGCGGCTCTTCGGCGCTGCGCTTTACCGGCCAGAAGGGCTTCCGCGTAATCGGCGCGGCGACCCGCCTTGCGATGATCGAGACTGCGGCCAAGCGGCTGAGTGTCCCTGCTGCTGAGTTGACGACCGCAGACGGCAAGGTCGTCCACGCCAAGTCGGGCAAGTCGCTGCGCTATGGTGAACTCGCCACCGAGGCCGCGACCCACACGCTGGAAACGACGCCCAAGCTCAAGGACCCGAAGGACTTCAAATACATCGGCAAGTCCATCCCGCGCTTCGATATTCCGGCCAAGGTCAACGGTTCCGCGCAATACGGCATGGACGTGATCAAGCCCGATATGCGCGTGGCGACCGTGATCGCTGCCCCCATTCGCGGGGGTAAGTTGATCTCGGTTGATCCCGCGCCCGCTATGGCGGTTTCGGGCGTCGAAAAGGTGATCAAGCTCGAAGCGGCGGTCGTGGTGGTCGCCAAGGGTTACTGGCAGGCGCTCAAGGGCGCGCGGGCCCTCGCGCCCAAGTTCAGCGACGGCGGCAACGGTCTGATCTCCACCGCTACAATTTTCGCCGAACAGGACAAGCTGCGCGCCGGAGGAAAGCCCACCGGCACCAATGGTAGTGGCGATGTCGATGCCGGGCTCAAGGCGGGCGGCGCGAAAGTGATCGAGGCGGATTACCGCATGCCGTTCCTCCACCATGCCATGATGGAGCCCTTCGCGCTGACTGCGCACTACAAGGACGGCCATCTCGACGTATGGGGCGGGATGCAAGACCCGCTCGCCTCGAAGATGGCGGCCGCCAAGGCGGCGGGGCTCGATGGCGACAAGGTGACGTTCCATCCCATGCTGATCGGCGGCAGCTTCGGCCGCCGCTTGCCGATGTACATGGAAGTCGTTGATCAGGTGGCGCGCGTCGCGATGCAGGTGCCGCACCCGGTCAAGCTGATCTGGGCGCGCGAGGAGGAAGTGACGCAGGGCGCCTATCGCCCGCAAAGCTCAGCCAAGATCGCCGCCGCGATTGGCACGGACGGCAAGCTGACCGCATGGCGCAACGATTTTTCCCAGCCCGAAGACGGCTTTATCGATGTGCCGTTCTTCTATGATGTGCCGGCAGTCGCCCGCCGCCATTTCAAGCAGGTCTCGAACCAGACCGTCGGCGCATGGCGCTCGGTCAACGCAACGCAGCACGGCTTCACCACCGAAAGCTTCATGGACGAGCTCGCCCATGCGGCCGGAGCCGATCCGCTGGCGTTCCGCAAAGCGCATCTGAAGCCCGGCTCGCGGCACTTCAAGGTGCTGGAAGATGTCGCGAAGCAGAGTGGTTGGGGCAGCCCGCTCCCCGCCGGCACCGGGCGCGGTGTCGCTATCGTCGAGTGCTTCAAGACCATTGTCGCGCATGTCGTCGAGGCCACGCTGAACGAGGACGGCACGCCCAAAGTGCTCAAGGTAACTGTGGTCGTCGACTGTGGCACGGTGGTGAACCCGAT
>CANFIV010000325.1 GCA_947446935.1 Sphingomonadaceae bacterium
CCCATCCGGCCACTCGCAAACAGATGCAGCACCCAAACGCCCTCCCCGCAGCGCCAGTGCAGGCGCCGCACCGGTCGCGCGATCACCTCTCTCTGACCAGCATCCGCGCCGCCGCGCCGCCAAATCCAACAGAACGCACGGGCGGCACCCCCAAACCGTTCGTCATCCCCGCACCCTCGTCATCCCCGCACCCTCGTCACCCCACACCCCCGTTATCTCCAAACCCTCGTCATCCCCAACCCTTCGTCATCCCCGCGAAGGCGGGGATCCAGCGCGCAAACCTCCGAACTGGGTTCCCGCCATCCCGGTAATACCGCAGGCACGGTCCGCCCTCGCGCGCGGCCCAAAGCAAAGCCACCCGCAATCTCAACCCGAAAGAATCTAGTTGGTCAGGCTGAATTTCGCGAAGACCGTCGCCCCGATCGGGTTCTTGCCATAAGCCGCGCCGAGCGCAGCAGGTTTGGCAAACAGCGCGCCGGTTCCACCGAGCGCCACCTGCACCGGCCCGAACAGCCGCAGGCGATAGGCATAGCCCACTTCGAACTTGGTCAGCCGGAAAGCCTGATCGTGCAGCGGGTCGGCATGGTCCGGAAACAACTCGTCGTTGTTCACATTCTCGATCCGGGCGAACAGCGTATCGTGGTTGTTTGCGTCCCAGTTGACCTCACCCAGCCACGCGGTGCGGGTCTCGCCCGGCACGCGCGTCTTGGCGCTGAAGCCGGCCATCGCCGAAAGACCGCGCCCGTTGTTGTAGTGCGCCGACGTGGTGAAGCGGTGCTCGTTTTCGCCCGGATGCGAGGCTTCTGGCTGTTTGAGCTGACCGTAGCTCACCTGCATCAGCAATTGGGGGGAGGGCGCGAGACTGGCGCGCACGCTCCAGCTGTCGAACTTGGGGCTTTCGATGTTCCAGCGGCGTTCGTCGGGTTCCTGCCCCCGAAAGGCGCTGGCCTCGATCTGCCAGGTCTTCCCCGCCAGCCCGGCGGTGATCACGCCATAGGTGATATGCGTCGAATCGAACCAGTGATGGGTGATCGGCGCTTCGGGATTATACTGCGCGGAGGCGCGATGCATGAAGGCGGACGGCCCGAGCGCGGGCTCGCCTACCGGGCCGCCATAGAGGAACACCCGCATGCCGGGCGCAACCGGCACATCGAGCCGCGCTGATAGTTCCATGAAAAGGTCATGGGGGTGCTGGCGGTCGAACAGCGGGCGTCCATAGGCTTCCTCGCCTGTCGCGAAGAGCAGCGGATAGCCCTCGTGGCGCATCGCCGGTTCAAGGCTCAGCATCGCCTGCCCTGACAGTTTTGCGCCGCCGCCGAGATCGTGGATCCACATGCCCATGGCCATCGATTGGGCATAGAATTTCTGCCCCCCGCGCGGCCCACCCTGATCGGTGTAGACCGGCAGGACAGTGGTCTGCAGCATGATCATGTCGTGCGCGCCGGGCATGATGTGGATGCCGCTCATCGGCTCGGTGGAAGGCAGGCGCGATGTGCCCGAACCCATTCCGTCCATCGACATCCACGACATGTCCATGGCGCCGTGGTCCATCTCGCTGTGATCCTGCGCAGCGTTGTCCTTCTGCGCATGGTCCATGGTTCCATTGTCCATCTGGGCATGATCCATATGGCTCATGTCCATCTGCGCGGTGGCGGCTTCGGGCGCGAGCAGCACACCAAGCAGGGCCGGGAGCAGGGGCGGGATAAGGGCGGGACGGCGCAAAGTCATGGCTGCCGTTCCTAAAACCGTTCGCCAAACAGCGCGGAGCCGACGCGGATATGTGTTGCGCCCAGCATGATCGCGGTCTCGAAATCCTCGCTCATGCCCATCGAGCGCTCTCCAAGGCCGTGATCGTCGGCCAGCTTGCCCAGCAATGCGAAGAATGGTGCGGGTTCGATCCCGGCGGGCGGCACGCACATCAGCCCGATCACCGGCAGCGCGGCGGCGCGTGCCTCGGTCAGCAACGCGGGCAGATCGGCTATCGCGCAGCCGCCCTTCTGCTCTTCGGCACCGATATTGACCTGCACAAACAGCGGCACCTGCCGCCCCACCTTGTCCATCGCCCGCGCCAGCGCGCTCAGCAGCGAGCGCCGGTCGAGTGAATGGATGCAATCGAACCGCCGAACCGCTTCCTCGGCCTTGTTCGACTGGAGCTGGCCGATGAGGTGCAATTGCAGGTCCGGATGCGCTTCCTGCAGCGGCGGCCATTTGGCGTCCGCTTCCTGCACGCGGTTCTCGCCGAACACGCGCTGGCCTTCCGCAATCAGCGGGAGAATCGCCTCGGCTGGGCGCGTCTTGGATACGGCGACGAGTGTGATCTCGCTGGCCGGGCGTCTGGCGATGGCGGCGGCTTGGGCAATGCGCGCCCGGATCGCGGCAAGCGGCGTGGCGCCCTCTGGATCGGTCATGGGTCGGTGCTATAGCCACGCCATGCACCGGTGTCATCCTGTCCCGCGGGTCATTCTGCTCAGCGACTTGCGCAACGATCACCGGCTCGAGGCGGTGATTGCGCGCTTGCCGCGCGGCAGTGCAATGGTCTTCCGGCACTACCACATGCCCCCGCCCGCACGGCGCGCGCGCTTCGATGCGCTGCGCCGCCTCTGCGCGCGCCGAGGTATACTGGTCATCACCGCAGGCGCGGCGCGCGGCTGGCCTGCAGACGGGCACTACGGTGCGCCGCAAGCATTGGGCCGCACCGCCGGGCTGCGGCTCGCCACCGCGCATTCGCTGGCCGAAATCGGCGCGGCCGTGCGCGCGCGGGCCTCGGCAGTGCTGCTCTCGCCGGTTTTCTCCACGCGCACGCACCCCGGCGCCCCGGTGCTTGGCCCGCTGCGCTTTCTGCTCCTTGCCCGCCACTCTCCGCTGCCGGTGATCGCGCTGGGCGGCATGACCCGAACGCGGGCCGCACGGCTGCCGGTATGGGGCTGGGCCGCCATCGACGGGCTTGCCTGAAGCGCTGCAGATAGGGCGACTCGCCGGGAATCCTTGCTTTTAGGTCCCCGTGGATTCTTGACGGCAGGGCCCTATCGGGCGCATGTAGGCGGCCAAGAAGGGATAGGTTGATGGCATCTCGGGCACTCGTTCCCCCCGCTGGACGGCGCAATGCCAAGAGCGCGGACTGGCGCGCGATCCTTCGGCGCAGCTTCCGCCGCAGCGCCGAACTGATCGGTGCGGCCGCCCTGTTCGCCGCCATGGTGGCGCTGGCGATTGCGCTCGCGACATATACCCAGACCGATCCATCGGGCAGCACCGCCTCGGGCAGCCCGGTTGAAAACTGGATGGGCCTGCCGGGGGCTTGGGCGGCCGAGCGCGTCTTCATGGCCTTCGGTCTGCCGTCTGTCCTGCTTCTGCCCCTCCTGTTCGTTTTCGCACGGCGGCTGTGGGATGC
>CANFIV010000326.1 GCA_947446935.1 Sphingomonadaceae bacterium
AGGCCCATCACGCCCCGGGCGTGGAAGAGCCGCATGGCGAGCTGCCGTTCAACAAGAACCTGCTGCTCAAGGTCGACGAACTCGAGCTTTCGGTCCGCTCGGCCAACTGCCTCAAGAACGACAACATCATCTATATCGGCGATCTCGTGCAGAAGACCGAAGCGGAGATGCTGCGCACGCCGAACTTCGGCCGCAAGTCGCTCAACGAGATCAAGGAAGTTCTCTCCTCGATGGGTCTGCGCCTCGGCATGGACATCCCTGGCTGGCCGCCGGAGAACATCGAAGAAATGGCCAAGAAGCTCGAGCAAGAGCTTCTGGGTTAAGCCAATTTCGGGGCGCTTCCGCAACGGAGCGCCCCGTTTCGGGTTTTTGGCGGCGACCCTGAAAGCCGCCTGGATCGGGGTACCTGGTACGGCCCCCATACGAACGGAGAAGACCGATGCGTCACAAACTTGGCCAGCGCAAGCTGGGCCGGACCAGCTCACACCGCCGCGCGCTGATGCGCAACATGGCGGCTGCGCTTCTCAAGCACGAGCAGATCACCACCACGCTGCCCAAGGCGCGCGAACTGCGTCCCTATGTCGAAAAGCTGATCACGCTGGGCAAGCATGGCGGCCTTTCCAACCGCCGTCTGGCGCACGCCCGCCTGCTCGACGATGCGCAGTTGGGTAAGCTCTTCACCACGCTCGCCGAACGTTACGCCAAGCGCGACGGTGGCTATACCCGCATCATCAAGGCCGGCTACCGCGCCTCGGACGCCGCGCCGATGGCTGTGATCGAACTGGTCGACCGCGACACCAGCGCCAAGGGTCTGGACTCGGGCCCGGTCATGACCGCGGACGAGGACGAATACGAAGCCGCATAAGCTGCGGCGTCGGGCTCACGCCTGACACGGCTTTAAAGGGCGGGACCGCAAGGTCTCGCCCTTTTGCATTTAGCCCTTAACGGTTGAATCCGTGCATTTCCGGCTCGCCTGCCAGGGGCAACCGGTGCTATCTTGCGCACATAGATGATAAAAGTGGGAAGGATCGGAAGGCTGATCCTGGTGGCAGTGGCGTTGGCTGCGGCCTCTGGGGCAAGGGCCCGTTCAGAGGCGGAGGCGATCGCCCTGCCGGTGCATGCCCGTTCCGAACCTGCGGGTCTTGACCACGCATCCGCGAACGCTGCCGTCGCCATATCCGCAATCACAGCGCCCAATTATCCGCCCACCCGCCGCGATGCGTTGGTGGAGCGGATGTTCGGTGAGGATCTGGCCGATCCCTACCGTTGGCTGGAAGCCGATGTGCGCGCCAATCCCGAGGTTGCGGCTTGGGTGGCGCAGCAGAATGCGGCGAGCTCGGCCTATCTCGCACAGCTTCCGGGGCGCGACACTTTGCTCGCCCGGATTCGCAGCCTGTTTGATTACGAACGCTTCAGCCTGCCGCGCAAGGCCGGGGAACGCTACTTCTACATGCGCAACAGCGGCTTGCAGAACCAGGGCGTGCTCTATGTGCGCGAGGGGCTTGATGGCGCGGGACGCGTACTGATCGATCCCAACACCTGGCGCGCTGCCAGCACAGAGACTGCTCCGGAAGCAGGCGTGCGCGCACTCGATGCCTGGGTGCCCTCGCCCGCGGGGCGCTTGCTGGCCTATACCGAGCAGGTCGATGGCAGCGACTGGCGCACGATCCGCGTGGCCGACGTGGCGACAGGTAAAGTGCTGGATGACCGCCTCGAATGGGCCAATGACACCACCATTGGCTGGGTCGGCGATGGCGGTTTCCTCTATGCGCGCTATCCTGCGCCGCCGGTGGACGCAGCCTATCAGGCACCGGTTTACGACAAAGCCGTTTGGTATCACCGCGTTGGCACCCCGCAGAGTGCCGATACGCTGGTCTTCGCCACCCCTGACCACCGCGACTGGAACCATCGCGTCTCGGTCTCTTCCGATGGACGCTGGGCGGTGATCATCTCTTCGGCGAGCACGCTGCCGCGCCGGACCGTTCGGGTCATCGCGCTGGAGCATGGCCAGGTATTTGCGAGGAAGCCCCAGCTTTGGGATGCTGAGGCTGTCGTGCCCGAGATGACGAACGACTGGAAGTTCGTCGAGGGCATCGGTAACCGCCTGTGGTTCCTCACCAACTTCGGCGCGCCGCACTACCGGCTTGTCCGGTTGGATTTGGAGCGTAAGGTACCGGGCCGCTTCACCTGGGCCGAAGTGATCGGCGAGCGCGGGGAGACACTGGACGGCGGGCGTATAGTCGGTGATCGCCTGATCCTGTCCTATCTCCAACGCGGCTCGAGCATTGCTGTCGTCACCGACCTCAAGGGGCGGCCCCAGCGGGCCATCACCGTGAATGCAATCGGCTCGGCCAGCGGCTTCGGTGGGCGGCCCGGCGATCCGGAGACATTTTACCAGTTCTCCAGCTTCAATCAGCCTCCGGCGATCTTCCGGCTCGACATGAGGACGGGGGAGGCGACACCATTTGCCGTCCCCAAAGTGCCGTTCAATCCAGACGACTTTGTGATCGAGCAGCGCAGCTTCGCCTCGAAGGACGGGACCAAGGTGCCGATGTATATCGTACGCGCAAAGGCGCTGGCGGTTGCGGGGAAGCCGGCGCCAACCTTGCTCTATGGCTACGGTGGGTTCGATGTGGCGCTCACGCCGGGCTATTCCGCCGTGCGCATGGCCTGGCTCAAGTCAGGCGGCGTTTTCGCGCTCGCCAATATCCGTGGTGGAGGTGAGTTTGGCCCCGCCTGGTATGACGCCGGGAGGCTCGGCAACAAGCAGAACAGCTTCGACGATTTCATCGCTGCAGGTGAGTATCTGCTGCGTGAAGGGATCGCCACCAAGGGCGGGCTCGCAATTCAGGGCGGCTCGAATGGCGGCATGCTGGTGGGTGCGGTGATCAACCAGCGCCCCGATCTGTTTGCGGCGGCCAACCCCGATGTCGGCGTGATGGACATGCTGCGCTTTGATCGCTTCACCACCGGTCGGTTCTGGATCGATGATTATGGCAGCCCGGCGCGCGAGGCGGACTGGCGAGTGCTTCGCGCCTACTCGCCCTATCACAATATCCGTGAGCGGGCGGATTACCCCGCCATCCTTGTCACCACTGCCGACACCGACGATCGCGTCGTGCCGGCGCACAGCTTCAAATATGTCGCTGCGTTGCAGGCGGCCTCGATCGGTGATCGCCCGCATCTGCTGCGGGTGGAGTCACAGGCTGGGCACGGCTCGGGCAAGCCGGTCGATAAAGTGATCGCGGGCGGGGCGGACGTGCTTGCCTTCCTTGCCAAGTGGACCGGGCTCGCAATTGAATAGACTGGCACGACTTTGCGAAATTGCGCGCCTCTCCCTTGCAGGCACGCACCTTGCCCACT
>CANFIV010000327.1 GCA_947446935.1 Sphingomonadaceae bacterium
ATGCCTGCGGCAAAGGGTTCGAGCCGGGCAGGGCCGTGGCTGTCGTGGAAATTGTCGCCAAGGCAAAATACGCGCCGCGCGCCCGTCTCGCGGATCGCGGTGGCGATTCGCTCCAGCGTTTCGCGGCTGTCGTAGGGCGGGAGCATTTGGCCATGTTTCGCGAAGAAGCTCGCCTTCTCAAGGTGGAGATCGGCGACCAGCAGCGCGCGCTCCTCTGCCCAATAGAGCGCGCGCGAGGGGGCGAGCGCAAACTCCTGTCCGGCAAAAGTAAACGGGGCGAACGAAACGTGAACCATGCACGACCCTTGCCGGATCGCGTTTCGCTTGGCAAGACTTGGGCATGAGCACTGCACCCACCCTAGACGCCGCTTCGGACTGGAGCCCCCACACCGCCCGCGCCCGTGAATGGTTCGAAAGCTTGCGCACCCGCATCTGCAACGAGTTCGAGGCGATCGAACGCGAGGCAGGCAGCGATGCCAGCTTCACCTTCACGCCCTGGAATCGCGAACATGATGGCGAGCCTGTGGCTGACGGCGGCGGCGGCGTTCAAGGGCTGATGAAAGGCAAAGTGTTCGAGAAGGTCGGGGTCAATGTCTCGACCGTGGGCGGCACGTTTAGTCCTGAATTCGCCAAGACGATGAACGGTGCGGACCCGGAAAACCCGGCATTCACCGCGACCGGCATCAGTCTGGTGGCGCATATGGCCAACCCGCATGTGCCCGCCGTCCACATGAACACGCGGTTCCTGACAACGCGCAAGGCGTGGTTCGGCGGCGGCGGCGATCTCAATCCGCCGATCCCCTATGACGAGGATACGGCCGACTTCCATGCCTCCTACAAGGCGGCGTGCGACGCGCATGATCCGGCTTACTACCCCAAGTTCAAGGCCTGGGCTGACGACTACTTCTACATCCCCCACCGCAAGGTGCACCGCGGCGTCGGCGGGATCTTCTATGATCACCTGGAATGCGCCGACGATGCCGGGTTCGAGGCAAACTTCGCCTTCACGCGTGACGTGGGCGATGCGTTCCTCAACATTTACCCTGCATTGGTGCGGCGGCGGATGAATATGGATTGGACGCAGGACGACAAGCTCAAGCAACTCACCTGGCGCGGGCGCTATGCCGAATTCAATCTGGTCTATGACCGGGGCACCCTGTTCGGCCTCAAGACCGGTGGCAATATCGACGCGATCCTCATGAGCCTGCCGCCCGAGGCGGTCTGGGTTTGATCGCGTAAGCGAAGGGATTTTCGATCAGAGGCGCAGAGAAGGTCTCTGCGCCTCTGCGCGAACCTTACTCCTGCGGGGCGCTGGCCTTCTGCGGTGCCCAGGTCGACCAGACCAGCCACAGCAGCACAAAGGCGGGCAGCGGCATCAGGTTGAGCCCCAGCGGCAGCGCGGCGGCGCGTGTGGCGAGGGGGGCGGCCCACACGGCGACGAGCGCCATCTTCTCCCAAGGCCGCCAGCCTGCGTCCCGTCCCATGCCGACGAGGAAGAACACCGGCATGGCGAGGAACGGCAGATCGTAGCTGAACAGGTACGGTGAGGCGAGCGCGGTGGCGGCGAGCAGCATCGCGCCTGCGGCCTCATCGCTGGGGGCGCGGCGCCAGTAGAGGCAGGCTAGAGCGCCGGTTATCAGCGTGATCAACCCCTGTCCGATCATCGCGGCGGTTGCGCCGAAGAGCACGTGCAGCAGCGCATAAGGGGTGCACATCCGGAGGAAGAACTCGCCGCCTGTTTGCGCCATCAGCGTCTGGCTGACAGCGAAACTTTGCGGATAGGCGCGCCAGGTGTCGATCCCGAACACGAGCAGCGAAGCGATGCACAGCAGCGCGGCCGAGGCGGCGGCGGCGGCGATCGCGGTCCATTTGCGCCCGGCGGCGAGCCAGAACGGCACGAGCAGCGCAAGGTGCGGCTTGATCACCAGCAGCCCGAACAACGCGCCTGAAAGCATCTGAGAGCGGCGGAGCGTGAGAACGGCGGCGATCAGCAGTGCCCCGGTGACAAAGCCGTTCTGAGCATGACTTGCCGAGAGATACGCGTCGGGGAAGGCGAGGATGGCAAGCGCGCCCGCCGCTCCGCCGTTTGGCAAAATGCGGCGCGCGACGAGGAACCAGATCGCCCATCCCATCAGCGCCCAAACGAGCCATGCTGTGGCATAGGGCATCAGCCCCAGCGGGGCTGTAAGGAACAGATAGGGCGGCGGATTGACATAAGCGACCATCTGCCCGGTGCCGCTGGCCGCCTGCGCACCGTGTTCGGCGACCAGATCGTAAACCCGCGCCGCCGGGCCGCTCAATTGCAAGCGTCCCGCGCCCCAGAACGCGAGGAAGTCACTTCCCACCGTTCCGGTTGCCTCGCGGTAGACCTTGAGCATCATCGGCGCGTAGGCAACCAGCACCATCGCGGCATAGACGCGTACGCGGCCCGCATCGAGCCAAGTGCCCGAGCGCAGGGCCTGTGCCAGCTGTGTGCGGCGATCCACTGCCAATCCTGCCTCCCTTTTCGCGTGCCCGAATAGTCACCTTGGTGGCTTCCCAGTCTCGCCATGGCAACAACCGCGTGAAAGAATTGCTGATTGGCGGGAATTTCTCTTGCCGGTTCGCTTCTGCAAGCCCCATCTATGGACGCGATGCTCCGCCAGTATGAACTTGTCGAACGTGTGCTTGCCTACGATCCCGATGCGGACGAGGCCATGCTGAACCGTGCCTATGTCTATACCGTCCAGAAGCACGGTTCGCAGAAGCGCGCTTCGGGCGATCCCTACTTCTCGCACCCGGTCGAAGTGGCGGGCCTGATGACCGAGCTCAAGCTCGATCAGGAGACCATCGTTACCGCGCTTCTCCACGATACGGTGGAGGACACGCTGGCAACTGTGGCCGAGATCGAGCGCCTGTTCGGGCCCGAAGTGGCGCGGTTGGTGGACGGGGTCACCAAGCTCTCGAAAATCGAGACGATGAGCGACAACGAGCGTGCGGCGGAGAACTTGCGCAAGTTCCTGCTGGCGATGAGCGAGGACCTGCGCGTCCTGCTCGTGAAGCTGGCGGACCGGCTGCACAACATGCGCACGCTCCACTATATCAAGAGCGAGGAAAAGCGCCGCCGGATCGCGCGCGAGACCATGGATATCTACGCCCCGCTGGCCGAGCGCGTGGGCATGTACGAATATATGCGCGAGATGCAGCTGCTGGCGTTCGAGCAGCTGGAGCCCGAGGCTTATGCCACGATCACCGGGCGGCTGGCGGCGATCCGCAGCGAGGAAGGCGCACAGGTCGATTCGATCGCGTTGGCGATCAAGCAGACTCTTGCCGAGGCGGGGCTCAAAGTAGAGGTTTCGGGCCGCGAGAAGCACCCGTTCTCC
>CANFIV010000328.1 GCA_947446935.1 Sphingomonadaceae bacterium
AGCGATTCGGCGCGGCCCAGCAGCACAAGTACGTCGAAAATCCCCGGCGAGGTAGTCGTGCCAGTCAACGCTGCGCGCAATGGCTGCGCGAGCTTGCCAAGTCCTATGCCGCGTTCTTCGGCCATGGCCTTGAGCGCAGCTTCAAGCGGGCCCGCCGACCAGTCCTCGGCCTCCAGCTTTGCCGCGATGGCTGACAGCAGCGCGCGTGCGTCATCGGTGAGTAGGCCGGCGGCCTTTTCGTCGAGCGCGAGCGGCCGCTTGGCAAACAGGAACCGCGCGCCTGCGGCCAGTTCATTGAGATCGGCGGCCCGGACCTTGAGCACGGGCATCGCCGTTTCCAGCAGTGCCATGCCCGAAGGGTCAAGTCCGCCCAGCCGTTCGGCGACCAGCCCGGCAAGCCGCCCATCGTCGGCCTCGCGCAGATAATGCCCGTTGAGGTTCAGCAGTTTCTTGAGATCGAAACGCGCCGCGCCCTTGCCGACATCGCCAATATCGAACCACTGGGTTGCTTCCTCCCGGCTGATGATCTCGGCATCGCCGTGGCCCCAGCCGAGCCGAAGCAGGTAGTTGAACACCGCTTCGGGCAGCAGCCCCATCTCGTCGCGATATGCATCTACGCCGAGCGCGCCGTGGCGCTTTGAAAGTTTGGCCCCATCAGCGCCGTGGATCAGCGGGATATGCCCATAGGCCGGCACTTGCCAGCCCGGTTCAACCGCCTGCATTGCGTGGATCACGACGAGCTGGCGGAAGGCGTTGTTGATATGGTCGTCGCCGCGGATCACATGGGTGACACCCATGTCGTGGTCATCGATCACGACGGCAAGCATATAGGTCGGCGTGCCATCCGAGCGCAGGATGACATAGTCGTCGATCTCCGCGTTCTGCACCGTGATCGGGCCTTGGACGAGATCGTTGATCGTTGTCGCTCCCTCGCGGGGGGCCTTGATCCGCACGACGAAGGGCTTGTCCGATGGCGCTGAAGCCGGATCGGCATCGCGCCATTCGCTTTCCAGACGGAAGGGGCGCTTTGCCGCCTGCGCTGCCTCGCGCCGTGCGGTTAGCTCCTCGGGCGTCAGATAGCAGCGATAGGCGTGCCCCGCCTCGACCAGCTTGTGCGCCACCTCCGCGTGGCGGGCCGAGCGCGCGAACTGGAAGACCGCGGGCTCATCGCCGCCAAGGCCCAGCCAGTTCAGTCCGTCGAAAATCGCCTCGATCGCCGCATCGGTCGAGCGGGCGCGATCGGTATCCTCGATGCGCAAAAGATAGGTGCCGCCGTGGCGGCGTGCGAAGAGCCAGTTGAACAGCGCGGTGCGCGCGCCGCCGATGTGGAGATAGCCGGTGGGCGAAGGCGCAAAACGGGTAACGACACCGGTGCGTGCAGGCGCGATGCCAGCGCTGGATACTGCAGAAACGGTGTCACTGGCACTTGCCATATGCGGCGCAATCCTTCCTAATCCGGGGCATGCCGTCCCCGGGCCCCATCTCACTCGGAGCCGACATACTGGTCGCGCAGGACCAGGGTCATCAGGCACCGGGCGAACAGGGACCACTCAGGTCTTTGCGGCAGCGCACAAGCCTTTGGGACAAGCTGCGCGGGTTGTCCAGCATGCACCGCACCATCGAAGACTTCCTCGCCGCGCGGCCGTTTGAGCGCGGGCCTTGGCTGGCGGTGGGCTTCGGCGTTGGAATTGCTTGCTGGGCTGTGCTGGCCGGGCCGTGGCAATGGACCGGCTTCCTGGCATTGTGCGGTGCGGTGGCCGCTGCCGGCCTTGTGATCGATCGCGACAGCGCGTTTGGGCACTTGCGCGCTGCACTTGTCGGCATGGCGCTGATGCTGGCTGCGGGCTGCACCACAATCTGGGTCAAGTCGGCCCTGGTGGGGGAGCCGGGGATTGCGCGACCCGAAGTCGTCCAGCTTCAGGGCCGGGTGCTGGACAGGCAGGACGAAGGTGCGCGCGAGCGTGTGCGGCTGCTGCTCGCGGCGGACGTTCAGGGGCACGCCAAGGTTCTGCAGGTGCGGGTCAACCTCCCGCTGGAGAACGATGTTCCGGGGCTGGTTGAGGGTGCCGAGGTCCGCCTGCGTGCACGGTTGATGCCGCCAGCGCCGCCGATGTTACCGGGGGCTTATGATTTCGCACGCGCCGCCTGGTTTCAGGGGCTTGCGGCTACCGGAAGCGTGGTCGGTCCGGTCACTGTGGTCGCGCGCGCCGAAGATCGTTGGTCGCTCCGGCAGTTGCAGCAGCGGCTGGCCGATCATGTGCGCACCCAGCTCTCGGGCTCGCCCGGTTCGATCGCGGCGGCGTTTGCGAGCGGGGACCGGGGCGCGATTGCCCAGACCGATGAGGATGCGATGCGCGATGCCGGCCTTACGCATCTGCTCTCGATCAGTGGCCTGCACGTTAGCGCGGTGATCGCGGGGGCCTATTTCCTGACGATCCGCCTGCTCGCGCTGTTCCCGTTCATCGCGCTGAGGGTCCGCCTGCCGCTGCTGGCTGCCGCTGCAGGTGCCGGGGTCGGGCTGTTCTACACGGTGCTGACTGGCGCTGAAGTGCCGACCGTGCGTTCAGTTGCCGGCTCCTTGCTCGTGCTCGCCGCGCTGGCGCTCGGCCGCGATCCACTATCGTTCCGGTTGCTCGCCACAGCGGCGCTCATCGTTATGCTGCTCTGGCCAGAGGCGGTGCTGGGGCCTAGCTTCCAGATGAGTTTCGCGTCGGTAATCGCCATCGTGGCCTTCAGTACAGCCGCGCCCGCCAAGGCGTTCCTCGCGCATCGTGATGAGGGACGGATCGCGCGGTTGGGCCGCCATCTTGTGATGTTGCTGGTGACCGGCTTAGTCATTGAACTCGCGCTCATGCCGATGAGCCTCTTCCACTTCCACCGCGCGGGTATCTATGGCGCGGCAGCCAATGTTATCGCGATCCCGCTGACAACCGTGTTGACGATGCCTCTGATCGCGCTCGCACTTGTGCTTGATCTCGCCGGCCTCGGCGCACCGGCGTGGTGGGCGGTAGGCAAATCGCTCGAATTGCTGTTGTGGCTGGCACATGTGGTAGCGGCGCAGCCTGGTGCGGTGACGATGATGCCGGGCATGTCGGGCGGCACCTTCGCGTTGTTCATTGCGGGGCTCATGTGGTTGGCGCTGTGGAGTGGACGGGTGCGGCTGTGGGGATTTGTTCCGGTCACATTAGCCGCGCTTGCGCTGTTCCTCACGCGCACACCCGATGTGCTTGTTTCAGGCGACGGCCACCATGTCGGGATAACGGGGGAAGGCTCTGAACTGCTGGTGCTGCGCGCGGTGCGCGAGGAGAGCTATACGCGCACCGCATTGCTCGAAAACGCCGGGATGACCGGGGACGCGGTC
>CANFIV010000329.1 GCA_947446935.1 Sphingomonadaceae bacterium
CGCGCTTGCCGATCCGTTGGTTGTCATGCTCAAGATCGCCCTGGAACGGCAGGCAGAACACAACACACTTCCCGAAGCAACGGACTGAGCGCCCGGCATGGCCCGCAAGTTCCTCTATTCCATGGCGCTGCTCGTTGTTTTGATCATCGCCGCGCTGCTGGCGCTGCGCATCTGGTCGGCCGAACTGACCCGGTTTGCCTTCGTGCCACGCGGACCGTTCGAGACGCAGCAGCCGCTGCCGGCCGATGCCTATGCCGACCCCGCGATGTGGGTTTCGCGCCCCGGCACGAAAAATGATCCGGCACAATACATTCCAGAAGGTACGCCGCGCGCAATGCGAGGTGAAGCCTATGTCTTCTTCATTCACCCGACCAGCTACCTTGCGCGCGATCACTGGAACGGCGCGATCGACGACAAGGACACGCGCAATCGCACCGATCTGTTTGTGCGCGGCATGGCAAGCGCGTTCAACGGCGAGGCGGCGGTCTACGTTCCCTACTACCGGCAGGCCGCGTTCGGCAGCTTCCTCGTCAACCGGCCCGAAACCTTGCAGGCCCGCGCCCTAGCCTATGGCGATGTGCGGCAGGCCTTTGCGGCCTTCGTGGCGAGCGTACCGCCCCAAGCGCCGATTGTGCTGGCTGGCCACAGCCAGGGCGCGCTGCACCTGCTCCACCTGCTGAAGGACGATATCAAGGGTACGCCGCTCGCCGCGCGAATCGTGGCGGCCTACATCATCGGCTGGCCGGTATCGACAGACCACGACCTTCCCGCCGCTGACTTCCCCGCATGCACCGCGCCCGATCAGACAGGCTGCGCGCTGAGCTGGATGAGCTTTGCCGAACCGCCCGACGCTGCGCTCATGCTCAATGCCTATCGTGCCGAGCCGGGGCTCGACGGCAAGGCCAAGGGCCCCGCACCGGTGCTTTGCACCAACCCGCTGACAGGCGGAGGGACCCCCACCGCACCCGGCACCGCCAACCTCGGCACCATGGTGCCCGCGAACGATCTTATGGGCGGAAAGCTCACCAACCTTGGTATTCCGGCGCGCTGCGATGCGAAGACGGGGCTTTTGATGATCGGTGAGGCGCCCGATCTTGGCCCCTATGTGCTGCCCGGCAACAACTATCACGTCTATGATGTGCCGCTGTTCTGGGCAAACGTGCGTGCCGATGTGGCGCGGCGCGAGGCGGCGTGGCTGGCGCAGCACCGGCCGGCGCGATGATCACAACCAGCTCTTTGGAATTGCGCGATGCCTTGCCCGAAGGCGGCGCACTCATGGGGCTCGATCCGGGCACCAAGACCATCGGTGTCGCGCTGTGTGATCCGGATTGGCGCTTCGCCACCGCAGGCAAGACGATCCAGCGCCGCAAGTTCGCGCAGGACAAGGCCCAACTCGCCCTCCAGATCACCGAGCGCGGCGTGAAGGGCCTCGTCATCGGCCTGCCGCTGCATATGGACGGCGGCGAAAGCCCGCGCAGCCAGGCCTCGCGCGCACTGGCCCGCAATCTTGCCGATCTCGGCCTGCCCATCCTGCTGTGGGACGAACGCTGGACCACGCAGGCCGCCGAGCGCGCGATGATCGAGCAGGATTTCAGCCGCGCCCGCCGCGCCGAACGCATCGATTCGCATGCCGCTGCGCTGATTTTACAAGGCGCGATCGACGCCATGGTGGGCTCAGCGTTCTGAGCTGACGCCACAATTGGTGGTTGTCAGCAGGTCTGGCCCCCGGCAGGACGATACGATGACCGATACCCCCGACCCCCGCAAATTGCCTTTCAAAATGCCAGACGGCGTCCAGTTCGATCCTGAACGCGGCGCACGCCTGTTCACGCGCCACGGCCATACCGGCTTCCTTGGTATGGAATACCGCGACCATGGCGAAGACTGGATGGAACTCGCGATGCCCTGGCGCGAGGATCTGGTAGGTGTCGAGGAAACCGGCGTGCTGGCCTCGGGCCCAATTATCAGCCTGCTCGACAACACGACCTCCATGTCGGTCTGGACCAAACTCGGCACGTTCAGCCCGCAAGTCACGCTCGATCTCAGGATCGACTACGTCCGCGCGGCCGTGCCGGGCAAGACCATCATTGCCCGCGCCGAATGCTACCAGATTCGCCGCAGCATGGCCTTCGTGCGCGGCATTGCCCACGATGGCGATGCAGACGATCCGGTGGCCCACACGGCCGGCATCTTCATGATGCTGAGCAGCCAGGAATGGACCCGCACATGAGCGAGTACCGCTTGCCGCCCTATGCCCGCGCGATGGGCATGGAAATCGACCATATCGAAAACGGCGTGCCCGTAATCGGCATGGACTTTGCCGACCGCACGCAGGGCCGCCCCGGCTTCCTCCACGGCGGCGCGATCGGCGGCCTGCTCGAAATGGCTGCCCACGCCGCCTTGCGTGCCGAGCTTGAGCGACAGGGCAGCGACTTGCGCATGAAGCCGATCAACATCAACATCGAGTACCTGCGCGGCGGCATGAGCGAACGCACGTTTGCCCGCGGCGAAGTGCTGCGCGCCGGCCGCCGCGTCGCCAATGTGCGCGTGGAAGCCTGGCAGGGCGACCGCGAGAAACTGGTCGCGAGCAGCTGGATGAACTTTCTGCTGGCCCCGCCGAAGGAGGCTTAGCACTCTGCCCTTCAGGGGAGAGGGTTGGGAGAGGCCGGTTTTCGTCCACAACCCTTCGTCATTCCCGCGCAGGTGGGAATCCAGAGCGGCGTGGCGCTACTGGGCCCTTAAGCCCCGCCTGCGCGGGAATGACGAAGGGAGGAACGGGCGCTCTCGTGCCTCCGGCGGGGAAGGGGTTATCCCCCTTCCATCTCCGTCACCCCGTGCTTGACTCGGGGTCGGGCTGTCTTTCTGGCGCCCGCGTCAAAAAGAAAAGCCAAGGCCCGGATCAAGTCCGGGCCGACGATTCTGGCTGGTGTCACATACCCCGGTCAACGTGAATGGATTCGTACGACTGTTTCCACCCAGAAGCTGACATTGACGGCTGTCGTCAACTGACTGACTATTCAGCCCATGAGAAATTTGATCAAATGTTTCGTTGCAGGGATCAGCGCCTTCCTCCTGTTTTCGGATGGAGCAAAGGCTGGAAATCCAGTTTCTCACCACGATACGACGACCACAGTCGCTCCACTTGGTCCGACCGATATACGCGCGTCATTTGGCACCGACACTGTTTCTGCGGTTATCGTGACGCTTTTTCACCCCAAGTATTCGGACCACCAATACGACGTTTCAGCGTGCACTCACTCGCGCAATCCATGCTCTTTGGTGGCACGGCTGGGATTGCGCGTCGGTAAGAACGAGGTGCTTGTGCCACCGTCGGTTACATTGCGACTGGCTGA
>CANFIV010000330.1 GCA_947446935.1 Sphingomonadaceae bacterium
ACGTTTTTATCAGCCGCCTGCGGCTATGCGGCCCTATTTCACCACTTTCTATATTACCGAAATCGAGGCCGGCCAGCATGGTCGCGTCACCGATCACCTCCATCCCGAATGGGCGAACCTTCGGATCGTCGATGGGGTTCTGCCCGTCTCGGAGATGCGGGAATCGGCTACGGTCACAGGCATGGTCGGTATTTTCACAGGCCCCACCAGCACATCGGTGCGCTTCACCACGGGAACCTCGCGCATCTGGGGCATCGGGCTGCTTCCGCTTGGCTGGGCCAAGTTCGTCACCTCACCAGCCTATACCTTTGCAGATCGCATCTGCGATCCGCATGCCGAGCCTGCCCTGGCCCTGCTGCACGATCTGGTGGATGGACTGTTCGGGCCATGTCCCGACGAAGCGGCGGAACTCGCGCGAATTACCCGGCATTTCGAGGGTCTCGCCGCGCGCGAAGTGCCCGATGAGGCGCGCATCCGCGCCATCCACCACGCACTGGTCGATCCTGAAGTGGCGCAAGTCGCCACGATGGCCGAGGCTGCTGGCCTTGCCTCGCATACGCTGGAACGTCTCTGCCGGCGCCATTTCGGCTTCCCGCCGAGCCTGCTGCTGCGCCGCCAGCGCTTCATGCGCAGCCTTTCGCAATACATGCTCGATCCGACGCTCACGTGGATCGGAGCGATCGATTCGCACTATCACGATCAGGCGCAGTTCGTGCGCGACTTCCACCGGTTCATGGGCATGAGCCCCCGCGCCTATGCCGCGCTTCCGCATCCAGTGCTGGCCGGCGTGATGCGTGCGCGCATGGAAGCCGCGGGCGCGCCGGTGCAAGCACTGCACGTTCCGTCAGGCGGATAAACGCGCGCCTTGGAATTCCGGCCGATTGGCGCTAGCGGCGGGGTCGATGGAACAGCTTGAACCCACACTCGCCGCAATTGCAGGCGCCAATACGATCGAAGCCGTCGAGGCAATCCGCGTCGCCGCGCTTGGCAAGCAAGGTTGGGTCTCGGCCCTGCTGAAGTCGCTGGGCGGCATGACGCCTGACGAGCGCACCAGCACAGGCCCGAAAATCCACGCCGCGCGCGAGGCCGTCACTGCCGCGCTTGCCGCGCGCAAGGACGGGCTTGAGAGCGCCGCGCTTGAAGCCCGGCTCGCTGCCGAAACCGCCGATCTTTCGCTGCCTGCACCGGAAGCCCCGCGCGGATCGGTCCACCCGGTCAGCCAGGTGATGGACGAACTCGCCGAAATCTTCGCGGATATGGGCTTCGCCGTGGCCACCGGGCCCGAGATTGAAGACGACTGGCACAACTTCACCGCGCTGAACATGCCCGAAACCCACCCCGCGCGGGCGATGCACGATACCTTCTACTTCCCGGACAAGGATGCGGAAGGCCGCGCCATGCTGCTTCGCACACACACCTCGCCGGTGCAGATCCGCTCCATGCTGAGCCAGGGCGCGCCCCTGCGCATCATTGCACCCGGGCGGGTTTACCGTTCGGACAGCGATGCCACGCACACCCCGATGTTCCACCAGATCGAAGGTCTGGTGATCGACAAGGGCATCCACCTGGGCCACCTCAAGTGGACGCTCGAGACCTTTCTCAAGGCGTTCTTCGAGCGCGACGATATCGTCCTGCGCCTGCGCCCGAGCTATTTCCCTTTCACCGAGCCCTCGGTCGAAGTCGACGTGGGCTACACGCTTGTGAACGGCAAGCGTGTGGTCGGCGGCGGCGGCGATGTGCCCGGCGGCGGGTGGATGGAAGTGTTGGGCTCGGGCATGGTCAACCGCAAAGTCATCGAGTTCGGCGGCCTAGATCCCGATGAATGGCAGGGTTTCGCTTTCGGCACAGGCGTCGATCGGCTTGCCATGCTCAAATATGGGATGGACGACTTGCGCCCCTTCTTCGACGGCGATGCACGGTGGCTGGGGCATTACGGGTTCCGTCCGCTCGATGTGCCCACCCTTTCCGGTGGCGTGGGAGTTCGGGCATGAAGTTCTCGCTCTCCTGGCTGAAAACGTTTCTCGATACGCAGGCCGATGCCAAGACCATCGCCCAGACGCTGACCTCGCTCGGGCTCGAAATCGAAGGCGTCGAGGATACATCTGCCGCGCTCACCCAGTTCCGCGTCGCCCGCGTGCTGACCGCTGAGCGTCACCCGCAGGCGGACAAGCTGCAGGTGCTCAGCGTCGATACCGGTGACGGCGCGCCGCTGCAGGTCGTTTGCGGTGCGCCCAATGCGCGCGCGGGGCTCGTCGGCGTGCTTGGTCTGCCGGGCGCTGTGGTTCCGGCCAATGGGATGACTTTGAAGGTCGCGGCAGTCCGCGGCGTCGAATCGAACGGCATGATGTGCTCCACGCGCGAGCTTGGCCTTGGCGAGGAACATGACGGCATCATCGAGCTTCCCGCCGATGCCCCCGTCGGAACCAGCTTTGCCGCCTATCTGGGCTCGGATCCGGTGTTCGATGTGGCGATCACTCCCAACCGTCCGGACTGCATGGGCGTCCATGGGATTGCGCGCGATCTCGCGGCGGCAGGCCTCGGCGTCTTGCGCCCGATTGCGGCGGAACACACCGCAGGCCGCTTTTCATGCCCGGTCGAAATCCGCACGGATGATCCGGCAGGCTGCCCGGCGTTCTACGGCCGCGTCATTCGCGGTGTGACCAATGGTCCAAGCCCCAAGTGGCTCGCCGATGCGCTCAAATCGGCTGGCCAGCGGCCGATCTCCGCGCTGGTCGATATCACCAATTACGTGATGCTCGGCTATGGCCGCCCGGCGCATGCCTATGATCTCGCCAAGCTCAACGGCGCGGTCGGCGCCCGCAAGGCGCGAGAAGGCGAGACCTGCCTAGCGCTCAACGGCAAGGAATACGCGCTCGAACCGTGGATGACCGTGATCGCCGATGAGGCGGGTGTGCACGACATCGCCGGCATCATGGGCGGCGAGCATTCGGGCTGCTCGGAGAATACCACCGACGTGCTGCTCGAAGTGGCCTATTTCGATCCGACTGGCATTGCCCGCACCGGCCAGGCGCTCGCGCTTTCGTCCGATGCGCGTACGCGCTTCGAGCGCGGAGTCGATCCGGCCTTTCTCGATATCGGGCTTGATCTGCTCACCGCGCTGATCCTCGATATCTGTGGCGGCGAGGCGAGCGAAGTCGTGCGCGCGGGAACCCCGCCCATGGCGCAGAAGATTGTGGCTTACGATCCCGCGCTCGCCGCGCGGCTTGGCGGCATCGAAGTCGCTCAGGCCGAACAGAAGCGCGTGCTGGCCGCGCTTGGTTTCGCAGTTGGTGAGGACTGGTCCGTGACTGTGCCGACGTGGCGTCCTGATGTGGACGGCGCGCCTGACATC
>CANFIV010000331.1 GCA_947446935.1 Sphingomonadaceae bacterium
AGGCTGGCCGGTGAACTCAGATCGAGCCGGTAGACGGTTGCCACTGTTCCGTCGGGCCGTACGGTCCGGCCCGCCGCTACGGGGCCGAGCGTGGCTGGATCTTCATAGCGGAAAACGAACACGCCGCGGATATTGGCACGTTCATCGCGCAAGCCGCCGATCCTGCCCAGTGCTTGCGCGAGTGACATGCCGGTCGCTTCGAATGGCACCTCGGCGTTGAGGTTGCTGGCACCAAGTGCGGTGAAGCTGAACGGCTGGAACAACACGGCGACCACATCGTCGGGCCGCAGACGGATGTTCTGCCGGGGATCGCGGATGACCTGATCGAGCGGCATCGTCAGGGTCGCCGATGCCCGGGTTACCTGGATCGTCGATTTGCCCACGGGCTGCCGGCTGCCGCCGCTGGCCGCGAGCGCATCGAGCAGCCGCTCGCCATGCGCGGTAAGCGGGAGGCGGCGCGAAGCGCCCACTTCGCCAAGCACTGTGACCGTGCGCGCCTCGTTCTGCGAAAGGCGAACAATGGCCTGCGGACCGTTGGCCTTGCCGCGCAGTCGGGCGACGATCTCCTGCTCGACCTGCCGGGTAGTCCGCCCCGCGACAGAAATGCCGCCGATAAAGGGGATCGTGACACGGCCATCATTGCCGACCATTTGCTGCGGAAGATTGATCGTCTGGGTCGCGCCGGTGCCGGTCGGGCTGGCGCTCATGCCAAACAGAACGGCGGGCGGAGATTCCCACATGGCAATATCGATCAAATCCCCGGGTCCGATGATCGTCGGATCAACCGCAGAATCGCCAAACACGTCGGCAAAGCTTTGATGGGGCCTGGCCGCCTCCAGCCGCGCGATCGCCGCCGCGTCGAGGTCAACCAGCGCGATGCCTTCGGCAGCGGCCGGCTTGGTCGCGTGCGAAATGCTTCTCGCGCTCGGCCCCGATCCGCCAAACGAACTACATCCGGCCAGCAAGGCGAGCAGCGCCACGCCCAGCGCCGTGCGCGCAATGCCGTGCCTGCCGCACCGCGTAGGCAGGCCGAATTTCGATTTCAGGGCATTTTTTGGCATGGGATGGTTTCCATTTGAATGGCGGTTGCGCGCACTAGGCAATCTTCGCGTAGAAGTTCGCCAGGCGGGCCTCATAGGCGGCGCTGTTGAATTTGGCGGCCTGGGCAAGGCCCTTGCGCGAGAGTTCGATGCGGGCGGCCTCGTCGCTATCCATGTCGATGATCGCGCGCGCGATGGCGCGGACATCATAGGGATCGACCAGCATGCCGGCCTCGCCCACCACTTCGGGCAGCGACGACACATTGCTGGTGATGACAGGGGTGCCCAGCGCCATGGATTCAAGCGCGGGAAGGCCGAAGCCTTCGTACAGCGAGGGAAACACGGTTGCGCGCGCCCCGGCGATCAGCATGGCCAGCATGTCGCGCGGAAGGTAGCCCAGCCAGACAATCCGCTTGCGCCCATCAAGATCTGCGAGTGACGTCAGCAGCTTGATGTCCTGCTCGCTGCCCCAGCCGGGACCACCGACAATGACGAGCGGGGAGCGGACCGAGCTTGCCAAATAGGCCTCGACCAGCCGCGCGACATTCTTCTTGGGCTCGATCGCGCCGAAAAACAGGAAATACTCGCGCATCCCCACGCCGAGCAGACCCTCGACATAGCGCGTGATGAACGCCTCATCGATCGCGCCGAGCGCCGAACTGATGTCGCTCGCCTGATAGAGGTTGGTGACGCGATCTTCCGTGACGCCAAGAATATCGATGATATCCCGGCGCGACGCTTCCGAGACTGTAAGGATGTGGTCGGCATCGTCGGCAATCTTGCGGCAGAGCCGGTAATAGGCGCGCTTTCGGTCGGCCGTTGTGTAGGGCAGCCGCAGCGGGACCAGATCATGCAAGGTATAGATATTGCGCGCGCCGGTGATCTTGACCGGCAACGGATAAGTCCAATGGGCCAGATCGATCCCCGCAAGATCGACTTTGGTGAAGGCGCTGGACGCTCGGAAGACCTGATCGGCACCGGTGTAGAGGTTCTGGGTGTTCCAGGATTGTGTCGCATCGACCTTCAGGCGCAGTGGCAGCAACACGTGGCCGGAAACCGGGACGGGCATGGCTCTGAGCGGCCGCACCGTTCCTTGAGCTGCGCGCAGAAAGGCAGTTGCGGCGCGCCATCGAGAAGGCCGCTTGCCTATGGACTCTGCATCACCTTCCGCGAGCGCAATCTCGTTCAGCAGAGAAACGCGCGAGCGTGACTGGCGCGAACCGAAAAGGACATGGATATCATGCCCGAGCTGGTTTGCGGCCCGGGCAAGGCTCCGCCCGTAGGTGGCCACCCCGGTGCCGTGCGGCAGGGAGATGTTGAAGGCGTCGATTGCAATTAGCATTATGAGATTTTTTCCACCACGGAATTAGCGCGGGGCCAAAGCCAGCCAAAAACCTCGGGAAATAACCTAATCATTTGCAAACACTACGTCATCTACGACGGTTATATCTTCTCTTACAGTGAGCTGCCTTCCAGTTTTTATACTATACCCCCACATCTCTGCGATATCTAACCTTCCAGCTGTGTCTCCACTTCTCAAAAGGCAAAAACTTCTAATACCAAAGAAAATGTCACGTGAGTCGATTTTCCGACATTCTTCTTTAGCGGCAGGATTTATATCGCTGACCTCAAAGCCAACATCGATATCTATAATTCCTTGCTTCGCATGGGCCTGCTTACGAAGGTCATGAGCTCCGAGTGGCCAGACGAAAATAGCTTCGCTTTCCCTTATCCGTCGGCAATCGACCTGCGTGCTTCCAGCAAGATTCATTCGAATGCTGCTAGGCACAAGGGGGGGCAGGAAGCGCATTACCGTGTAAAGCAAAAGCTCTTCCTCACTATCTAATTCAGCCAAATTGATTGCAAAATGCAATCGCGCCTTTCCACCGTTAGCCCAGCATCCCCAGTCCTCCGGTGCGTGCCAGTTAGGGTCGCGACAGAGCAGTCCTTGGACCTTTTGGGCAGATTTTACTGTCCCCTGCTTGATCAGCGCGGCATGCGACTGATTGAGAGTGTCCATCATGGAGCTACCCATTAACCCATCAGTCCGTATCCGAAGCTGACGCATGGAATATTCTGACCCGTATTGAACGTTTTTTTGTTCCGATTGGGCAGCATTTTTTTGCGCCATCGCGCATCCTTCAAGAACAACTTCGGCGACAGTTCTCCAGCTAGTCGGCTGGTAGCGGGTCCGTACCTCTGTTTCTCGGCGCAACAGTTCGTCCGGGTCGGTAAGCAGGCTGGCAACAATCCGCGCTGCTGCCGCCGGATCACTGAGCGGGATGTAAACACCAAACTCACCAGCCACCT
>CANFIV010000332.1 GCA_947446935.1 Sphingomonadaceae bacterium
CGAACCGGCTTGCAGCGCTTGCCAGCGCCCGCTGCCCGATAGTCTGGTGCGCGAAGGCGAGCTGCTCTGCGCGCCTTGCATGCAAAGCCCCCCGCGCCACGCAGGGATCGCGGCCGCGACGCTCTATAACCAGACTTCGCGCGATCTGGTGCTGGCGTTCAAGCGGGGCAAGCGAATCGCGCTGGCGGATCTGCTCTCGCGGCTCATGGTGCAGCGCTTGCCCGAACTGGATGGCGAATGGCTGGTCGTGCCCGTGCCGCTTCACCGCTGGCGGCTGTGGGAGCGCGGGTTCAACCAGTCCGCGCTGCTCGCCCAGCGCATCGCCCGGGCTACCGGTCAGCCGCTTCTGGTCGATGGGCTGGTCCGCACCCGCCGCACACCGACGCTGGGGGGGCTCGGTCGGCGTGCGCGGGCCGATGTGCTGCGCGGCGCGATCACACCCCATCCGGGGCGGTCCGCACGGCTCAAGGGCGCCAATGTGCTGCTGATCGATGATGTCATGACGAGCGGCGCAACGACCGATGCCTGCATCGCTGCGCTGCGCAAGGCGGGGGCGGCACGGGTGCGGATCGCATGCTTTGCTAGGGTTCTCGACGAGGCGCTCGATCACGCGGAGCATGGCGAAACGCCGCTCGCCGCATAATTTTGCCGGCCTTTAAACGCGAGACGCCCGGAGCGCGAACTCCGGGCGTTCCCGTGACGATAACGGATGGCGGAAGGTGCATTTCGTGTTTCGGCAGCCCCCTGACCGCCTTTGGTACCGAATGCTTGCTTCCGTCCAAAACTCTGCTTTTTCCGTTGGCCGCGCCGTCCGCCTCATGTCGGTATCGTCGCAGCCATCCGGCCCCATGTTTAACCCTGAACTCTGGCCATTGCGAAATTCGCCAAAGCGAACTTCAAAAGCCCCGCGCAACCTTTTGATCGCTGCGGATACGGTTCCCTCAAACCGCGAGCCTTTCTTCGGGCATAGCGGGGTAAGGGGAAAGTCCGTTGTTACACGGCCATGGATTTTGGTTTGGGCATGTGGTTATCGTGCAACAAAACGTCACACCTCGACGTCATTTTGTGAAAGGTTGCTCCCATTTCCACGCATTCTCCTGAAACTGAGGCGCGCGAGCAGGGCACCGCGTTCATGCCGCGCTTCGATGCCGCCGGCCTCGTTACGGCTGTCGTGCTCGATCACGCGAGCGGGCATTTGCTGATGGTGGCGCATATGGATGCCGAGGCGATCGCTGAAACCCGTGCCACGGGCCTTGCCCATTTTCACTCGCGCTCACGCGGGCGGCTGTGGATGAAGGGCGAGAGTTCGGGCCATGTGCTCAAGGTGATCGAAATCCGCGTCGATTGCGATCAGGATGCGCTGGAGTTGCGGGTCGAGGCTGCGGGGCCTGCCTGCCATACACTCGCTGCCAGCTGCTTTTACCGGCGGCTGACCCCGGAAGGCGGGTTGGAGCGCATCCAAGATTGACGCTTACGTAAAGGGCAGTTAGGTCGTGAAACATGTCTTCGCGACCCGTTTCTCCGATTCAGACCTCTGCGGTGCAGCCGTCGGTGCGCCGTGTCGGGCCCGCTGGCAGTGGCGATCACACCGGCCACCTGCATCAGCCCGATGCTTTGGCGCGCGAGCAGTTCACGATCTCCGATCTCTCGGCCGAATTCGGCGTAACGGCGCGGGCGCTGCGGTTTTACGAGGACGAGGGGCTGATCGCCCCGACCCGTTCGGGCCTCTCGCGCATCTATAGCAAGCGGGACCGGGCACGGCTTGCGTGGATCATGCGGGCCAAGAACGTCGGCTTCAGCCTCTCCGAGATTCGGGACATGATCGATCTTTACGATCTGGGCGACGGCCGGGCCAAGCAGCGCCGCGTTACCATCGACAAGTGCCGCGAGCGGATCGCCAATCTCAAGCAGCAACAGGCTGATATCGACGCCACGATCACAGAACTGACGAGCTTTGTCGCGCTGCTGGTCGAACGCGAGAAGATCGACGGACCGCGGCCTGCGAGCGCCAGCGAATAACCCGAGAGGACTCTGTTTTATGCCCGTTTTTCAGGCGCCGACCCGCGACACCCGCTTTGTCGTCAACGAGCTGATCAATCTTGAAAGCTACAGCCACCTGCCGGGCTTTGAAGCTGCCACGCGTGATCTGACCGACAGCGTGATCGAGGAAGCCGGGCGCTTCGTGAGCGAGGTAATCGCGCCGCTCAACCTTTCGGGCGATCAGGAGGGTTGCACTCGTCATCCCGATGGCAGCGTCACCACGCCCAAGGGCTTCAAGGAGGCCTATGCCCGCTATATCGAGGCGGGCTGGGGTACGCTGGCCGCGCCCGAGGCGATGGGCGGGCAGGGGCTGCCGCATGTCATGGGTTTCATGATGGAGGAATACCTCGCGAGCGCCAATCAGGCCTTCGCGATGTATCCAGGGCTTGCCAATGGCGCGATCTCGGCGCTGGTTTCCAAGGGCTCGTCCGATCAGCAGGCGCGCTATCTGCCCAAGATGGTAAGCGGCCACTGGCTGGGCACCATGAACCTGACCGAGCCGCACTGCGGCACCGACCTCGGCCTCATTCGCACCCGCGCCGAGCCGCAAGCGGACGGCACTTATGCCATCAGCGGCACCAAGATCTTCATTTCGGCGGGCGACAACGATCTGGTCGAAAACATCATTCACCTCGTGCTGGCCAAGACTCCGGGCGCGCCCGAATCGAGCAAGGGCATCTCGCTGTTCATCGTGCCCAAGTTTTTGGTGAACGATGATGGTACTCTGGGCGCGCGCAATGCGGTCTCGGTCGGTTCGATCGAGCACAAGATGGGCATTCACGGCAACGCGACATGCGTGATGAACTACGATGGCGCGATCGGCTGGCTGGTGGGCGAGGAATGCAAGGGCCTCGCCGCGATGTTCATCATGATGAACGCGGCGCGGCTTGGTGTGGGCCTTCAGGGTTTGGCGCAGGCCGAAGCGTCCTATCAGAACGGGGTGGCCTATGCGCTTGAGCGGCGGCAGGGCCGCGCGCTGACGGGGCCGGCAGAGCCAGCTCAGAAGGCCGATCCGATCATCGTCCACCCCGATGTGCGGCGCATGCTGATGGATGCGCGCACGTTCATCGAAGGCATGCGCGCGCTGTGCACCTGGGGCGCGCTGCAGGTGGACCTCTCGCACAAGGCGGCGACCGAAGATGAGCGTCAGGCTGCCGACGATCTGATCAGTCTGCTCACGCCCGTCATCAAGGGTTACGGCACCGACATGGGCTACAAGACCGCGACGGACATGCAGCAGGTCTGGGGCGGGCACGGCTATATCGCCGAAAACGGCATGGACCAGTTCGTGCGCGATGCGCGCATCGCCA
>CANFIV010000333.1 GCA_947446935.1 Sphingomonadaceae bacterium
CCTCGGGCGCCTCGAACGGCTCGGCTATGTTCATGTCATAGTCGAACACGATACGCCCACCGCTGCCGATCACCATGCAACGCTTGGCCAGCCGCAGCCAGTCCGGCAGCTCATAATCGGGGTAGATATCGCGATTGGACTCCTGCAGCGCGCGGGCCGCATGGACCCATGTCTCATAGCTGCGCCCTTGTCCGACGTATTCGCGAATGCGTTCGAGGCCTGCCAGCTCGATCTCGGGCCCCACATCGTTCAGCACCGCGGCCACGATCCGCCCAGGATCCTTCACGCTCAGCATCATTGTCATCAGCCCGCCAAGCGAAGTGCCAATCGCCACGAAGCGCGTGATACCCTCGGCATCAAGCAGGGCCTCAACATCCTCGACATAGTGCGCCGGCGTGTAAGTCATCGCATCGCGGGCATAGTCGCTATCGCCGCGACCGCGCATATCGAGGCAAAGTACCCGCCAGTCGCCTGCAAGCTGCGCGGCCAGATCGGCAAAATCGCGTGCATTGCGCGTCAGCCCGGGCAGACACAGAATCGGGGGTTTCTCAGGAGAACCAGGATAGTCGCGGAAATGGAGATGGAGCCCATCGCGACTGGTCCAGCGACGGTCCTCCCAGGTGCGATCTTTGGTCTGTACCGCGCCGTCTGCCATGTCCTGTCCCAAACCAAGTCCCGCTGTTGCAAACGCCGCAGCGCGCGAGGTGGCGGGAAAGCCGACGATTGGCAAGAGCCGCGCTTGCGCCCCGCTGCCTTCGTCCCCACTATCGCGCGATGACGGCTGACCCGCAAGACGCGATCTATCGCCCCGCCCCCCACATTCTGGACCTTGCTGCATGGATCGGCGATCCCGTCGCTCCGGCGGATTTCCCGAAGACCGAGTTGCGTTTTCGCAACCAGAACGCCGCCGCCGAAGTCGGCCTCGCGCACCTGACCGATACTGAATGGCTGGAGCACATGGGACGCTTCGCCCCGCTGCCCGGCAACCTGCCGCAGCCGCTGGCGCTGCGCTATCACGGCCACCAGTTCCGCGTGTACAACCCCGATCTCGGCGACGGGCGCGGGTTTCTTTTTGCCCAGATGCACGATTCGGCCGGTCGACTGCTGGACCTCGGCACCAAGGGCTCCGGCCAGACTCCCTGGAGCCGGCAGGGCGACGGGCGGCTGACGCTGAAAGGCGCGGTGCGCGAAGTGCTCGCCACCGAAATGCTCGGCGCGCTGGGGGTGAACACCAGCCGCACCTTATCGGCAATCGAAACCGGCGAGTCGTTGTGGCGCGGCGACGAGCCATCGCCCACCCGCTCGGCGGTCATGGTTCGGCTCAGCCACAGCCATATCCGCTTCGGCACGTTCCAGCGCCTCGCCGCGCTGGGCGAGGCCGAAAATATGGCGGCGCTGGTGGGCTATTGCCTCGGAAACTTTCCGGGACCGGAAGGCCCCGAAGGCGCCAGCCCTGCCGCGCGGTTTCTGCATCAAGTCGTTGAGCGTATGGCTGACATGGCGGCAAGCTATGTCGTCGCAGGGTTCGTCCACGGCGTGCTCAACACCGACAACATGAATGTGACCGGGGAAAGCTTCGACTATGGCCCATGGCGCTGGCTACCGCGCTGGGATCTGGGCTTCACCGCAGCCTATTTCGATTCCGGCGGCCTCTATGCCTTTGGCCGGCAGGTCGAGGCGATCCACTGGAACTGCGGCCAACTCGCCATGGCGCTGCGCACGCTGGAGGAGGCCCCGCCGCTGATCGAGGCGCTGAACCGTTTCGCCGACCATTATCGCGCCGCCATGGCGCGACGCTGGTGCTGGCGGCTGGGCGTGGCACAGCGAGGGGCAGAGGAAGATTCCGTGCTGATCAGCCTGTGCGAGCAAGCCATGACAGAAAGCGAGCAGGGTCCGGATGCATTCTTCTTCGCGCACCGTGGTGGGCGCACTGCGACCGGACCGCTGGGCGAGGCGCTCTCAGCCTACACCGCCGTGCCGGACAGCCACCCCTATTGGGCGGATGCAGCCCCGCAATCGCTGCTGATCGAGGAGGTCGAGGCGATCTGGGCGCCGATTGCCGAAGCCGACGACTGGTCGCTGTTCACAGCCAAAGTTGCAGCCTTGCGCCGAATGGCCGCCGCACACGGGAACCCACCACTGCCTGCCGGCCACTTGTAATATTGCCGCCATTTTGCACGCATCTTGCCCACACGGCACAGCAGGTTTCTTGTTTGGTTACCACTCGCGTGCCATACGCCGCTCATCACCGCGGCCAGACGCCGCAAACGAAGGCAGAGGAAGGCCCCGAACACCCGTGTCGACCGGCGAAATCGTATCCTTCGAGCCCGCGACCGGATCGGAATTGTGGCGCGCCAAGGTTGGCGACATCGAGGATGTTGTGGCCCGGGCCCGCCGCGCATGGCCCACATGGGCGTCGCAGCCACTTTCGACCCGGATCGAGCTGGTGCGCCGCTTCGCCAATGAGGTCCGCAAGGAATCCGAAAAGCTAGCCGAGATGATCGCGCGCGAAACCGGCAAACCGCTGTGGGAAGCCCGCAGCGAAGTCGATGCCGTCGTCGACAAGGTTGAAGTTTCGGTGCGCGCCTATGCCGATCGAACCTCGCAGCGCAAACTCGACAGCGCGCTGAACGGCACTGCCGCCGTGCGGCACAAACCGCATGGCGTGCTTGCGGTCATCAGCCCTTATAACATGCCCGCACTGCTTCCTGCCGGGCAGATAATTCCCGCGCTGATCGCCGGTAATGTCGTGGTGTTCAAGCCGTCGGAAAAGGCTCCGGCCAGCGGCGAGATGCTGACCCGCTGCTTCCACCGGGCCGGGATCTCGGCCGCCGTGGTGCAGCTCCTGTTCGGCGGTGCCGAGCAGGGCCAGTCGCTGGTGGCACATGACGGCATTGACGGCGTACTCTTCACCGGATCGGCGCACGCTGGCATTGCGATCAATCGCAAGCTTGCGGCCAATCCCGGCAAGCTGGTCGCGCTTGAATTGGGCGGCAACAATCCGCTGGTGGTGTGGGACACGCCCAAGCTTTCCGATACCGCCGCGCTCATCGTGCAATCTGCTTTCACCAGCGCTGGGCAACGCTGCACGTCCGCGCGGCGCCTCATTATCAAGAGCACGCTCTACGATTCGGTGATCACGGAAGTGCGCAAGCTCGCGGAGCGGCTGATCGTCGGCGCACCGTTCGATTCGCCATCACCCTTCATGGGTCCGGTGATTGACAATGCCGCCGCAGACGGCCTCACCGAAAGCTTCGTCTACCTGCTCTCGAACGGCGGACGCGCGATCAAGCACATGGCTCGGCTGCACGAGGATCTTCCCTTCGTGAGCCCAGCGATCATCGA
>CANFIV010000334.1 GCA_947446935.1 Sphingomonadaceae bacterium
CATCTATGCCAAAGCCGGCGTTGCGAGCCATACCGGCCTGATCGCACTTTTTCTCGATGACCTCATCGATCCCGCCACCCTTTCTGCCGGGGGGCATGGCGAAAGCTCGGCCCGCCGCGCCTAGTGAGCACCGCCGGTCTTGATCTTGCGGGCTTCGGCTTCGCAGTCCTGCTCATCGAGCTTACTCCCGGCCCGAACATGGCCTGGCTGGCCGGTCTGGCGGCGACCGAGGGGCGGCGCACGGGCCTCAGTGCGGTGGCGGGCGTCGCGATCGGGCTGCTGGCGAGCGGCACACTGGCGGCGCTTGGTCTTGCGGCGGTTCTGGCGGCGGTCCCGGCGCTCTGGCACACGCTGCGCCTCGCCGGAGCGGCGATGATGGGCTGGATGGCCATCGAGGCATGGCTTGGGGCGGGCAAGGGGGCACGTCTTGCCTCCTCCACAGCAGCATCGCGCCGCGCCTTTCTCACCGGCGCGTTGATCAACTTGCTCAACCCCAAAGCCTATATGTTTTTCCTGGTCGTCGCGCCGCAATTCCTGAACGGCGAGGTGCTCAGCTTGCGGAGCGCGCTGCTGCTTTCGCTGGTCAGCGCGGTGATCGCGACCGCGATCCACTGCGCCATCGTGCTGGCAGGCAGCAAAGCGCAAGCCTGGCTTGCCGACAGCGCACGGACGAAATGGGTGCGGCGAGGGTTCGCTCTGGTCATCTTCGGCGTGGCGATATCGTTCCTGCTGATCGATATCGGCTGAAATCGCGTTACGCCGCGATCGAAGCGCTTCAGGCCTTGTCTGCCGGAGTGTTCGCCGTTGTGGTGGGCGCGGCCAGCACTTCGCCGCGTTCCGCGACCAGCATCGCCATCAGCGTCTGCAGCAGCGGGCCGCCCAGCCCGCCCGCGTCGTCGCCACCGCCGGTGGAGACCTGGATACGCGGGACGATATCGACGCCCGACTTTTCCAGCGCTTCGGCAAAGCGTTCGGCGATCTGGCGCGTGAGCTGATAGCGCGCGCCGCCTGAGGCCGCAGCTTGCTTCTCGATCGCCTCGGCCTGCGCCAGACCGACCTTGGTCACCTTCTCTGCCTCGGCCGAAGCGAGCGCGACGACTTTCTTGGCCTCGCCCTCGCCGAGCAACTGGATGCGGTCCGCCTCGGCCTGTGCGAGCGTGCGGGTCTGCGCGGCTTCCTGTTGCGAGCGGGCCAGATTGGCCTTGCCCTGGTTTTCCTGCACCTGAATCGACAGGACGGATTCCGTGATCGCTGTCTGCTGCTTGGCCTGGGCTTCGGCCTCGCGCAACTCACGTTCCTTCTGTGCGGCAATGACCTGACGTTCGTACGTGCCGACCTGCTCGTCGGCGAGCTGGCGCTGGCGCAGCTGCTGGAGGATCTGTTCGATCTGGTTGTTGCCTTCGGCCGCGCGCGGGGTGCCGATCAGAACTTCCTGCAGTTCCAGATTGTAGGCCGCAAACTTGCTGCGCATTTCGACCGCAGAGTGTTCCTGAATATCGCTGCGTTCCTGCAGCAGTTCGATCAGAGTGCGCTTTTGCGCCACGTTCTTGAAATAGGCGGAGACCATCGGGTCGAGCGTCTGTTCGACAAGGCGCTTGATATCGCCGAATCGCTGCACGACCAGCGGGGCCTTGCGATAGTCGATGTGCACCACGACCGAGAGCGGCAGGATCGGCTCGAACGCGTCCTTGGTGATCAACGAGACTTCGGAGAGGTTCTCGTCGAACTTGTGCGGGCCGACGTTCGATTCATCCCACTTCAGGATGAAGTTCGTGGTCGGCACCATCAGGATCGCGGCGGCATAAGTATTGAACGCGTATTTGCCCGGCAGCAGCGGTTCGCTCCAGACGCCGCGGTTGCCGCGCGCCACGAGTTCGCCGTGGCGGTATTCCGAACCGGACGTATCCGTGCCAAGCTCGCCGGTGTAGGAGATCACGACGCCAACATGGCCCACCTCGACGATGGTCTTCTTGACCTTCTCGACCGTGGCGAACAGGCGGTTGATGAAATAGCTGCCCTCGACCAGCACTTGCAGTTGGCGGCCCCGGCACCCGCCCGCGGCGATGAACTTTTCCGGGTCCTGGTAGCTGTTGTGGAAGGTCGCCTCGTTTTGCTGGTCCGATCCGACCGAGGGCGCGATGATCTGATCGGCGGGCAGCGCCGGGCCGTCGTGCACGGTCACGATCCCGATCACATCGTCGGCATCCTTGATCACCACGGCTTCGAACCCGGAACGGCTCATGATCACATTGGCCATTTCGGCAAACAGCGTCGCGTCTGCGGCTTCCATCATCAGGCCGTAGATCCGCTCGCGCGTGATAATCACAAACTGGGCGAGATTGATCGCATACGTGCCCTCACGCAGGATCGCACGCTGCGGGCCCTTCTGGCCGCCCGCGAGCAGGAAGCCCTTTGCATCAAGGAAATCCTGCGCCTTGATGTTGTTGGCGAGCGTCTGCGTGGGCCCAAGCGGCTGGCCATCGCGCGCGAAGACATAGCCGATCTGGCCCTGCGGGATCGTCACCAGTGACTGGCTGTGCACCCGGTACTGGAACGGCACGAAGAAGTGGAAGCCGCCGCGCAGCACTTCGGGCTGAAATCCGGCCTCACCGTTCAGTGCGATGAACCCGCCACTGATCGAACCGCTGCCGCTCCACAGTTTCTCGACCACCGCGACCCGGTTGTTGCCAACATAGCGGATGATACCGGAAACATAGATGAGAAGAACGATAGCAAGCGCTGCCACGGCATAAGCCGCATCCCAGATAATGGCGGACATTTCACCCCCGGTGCTGCCGGAATAGGCCCCGGCAGCGCATTGACCGGATTAAAGCAAGTTGGTGTGCCTCGCCAGCATACAATCGGGGAGGGCAGGGACAATTCACATCCGCAATGACGGGAAGCCCGTGCTGTTATCCCGCAGCCGTTTGCAACATCGCCTCGCGAATATCGAGCAGGTCGATGCGGATCATTTCCAGCTTTGTGCCGTCGAAGCGCAGCGCGCTGTCGAGTATGGCGCGGCGGGCGGATTGGTAGATCTGCATCAGCGGCTGGCCGGCGGGGTGCGAGCCATCGACGCCGAGTTCGAGTGCGGTGAGCGCGGCGACGGCGCGGGTGAGCGCGGCGCTCTTGGCCGAGTTGTCGCTATGGTCCTGCGCATAGATCGCGCGGCCGATCGAGCCTGCCGCCTGTTCGAGGCACAGGACGACCAGCTGCAGCGAGCTGGCGCCCCTGACGCGGGCGTCGAAATCGACGCGGCGGTAGGTTTCCCCGGGATCGCGGCGCAGCAGCATCAGTTATTCTTTCCGTTCCAGGCCGCAACCTGCGCCTGCAGGAACGAC
>CANFIV010000335.1 GCA_947446935.1 Sphingomonadaceae bacterium
ACGACTCCACCACCAGCCGCGCGAGCCTGACACTGGACGGGCGGCGCTCGCGGTCGTTTTCGTACCAATCGAGGAATTTCGGGGCGAGGCGCGAAAACGCAAGTTCGCCTTCAAGCCGGTTGCGTTCATCGGCAAGGCGCTGCGCCTCTACCTTCGCCGCCTTCTCTGCATCCTCCGCTTCGCGGGGGTCGGTGCCATGCTCCACCATATGCGCCAGCGCCTTTGCGCGGGTGCGCGCTTGGTCTGGCGTCAACGGGCCATGCTTGCCGATGGTATAGCGCCGGGTCGGGTTGCCGCGCCCGCCGATGCGATACTGATAGAGATAGACCTTGGCACCGGCGGGGGTAACCTTCACGCCGAAGCCGGGCAGCTTGTCATCCCACAGGAACAGATCGCCTTTGCCCTTCACGAGCGCGTCAACCTTGTCCTTGGTAACTTTGCCGATTGCCATTGCCTTGCCTCCAAGCCGTGCCAGCAATCACATAGTAAGCACCAGCAATCACATTTGCAATGGCATGGGATGGCGAGAGGGGACAAAAACCCAATAAAATAGGGCTTTTCTGGAAACCACCCCCAGCAATCCGCCTTTCTAATGCTAACTCTTAATCAGCGGGTCCTTGGTTCGAGCCCAAGTGCGTCCACCATTTTCCAAATCATATTAAAAACTTAAAAGGCATCCTCAAGGGCTGCACTCACACTTCTTCGTCGCTAGGTAGCAGGCGAACAATCCCCATTTCTTTTCGCAACCCGCGCGTAGGAATCGCGTTTGGAAGGTTGTGACCTGAGAACGTCAGTGGAAGAGGGCGGATGGTAGTGGAGGACGGATCCACCGAGGTGCTTAATATATTGATTTTATGAAGTTACTTGCGACTGATGCCCCCAATGGCGCCCCCGAACTGGGGCCCATGCGATGGCCGGGTCTCAATGTGCGGCAACCTGATTACTGCGCATCGGCCATGCGTTTGGTTGCCTTCAGGCCGCACCCAGCTTGGCCCAGGCCAGCTCGGCAAACTCGCACAGCAACGGGCGCGTTTCGCGCGGGTCGATGATGTCTTCCACGCCGTAGTGTTCGGCGGTGCGGAAGGGTGAGCGCACTTTGTTCAACCGGTCCCGGATCATGGCAAGATGCGCAGCCGGGTCCTCGGCCTGTTCGAGTTCGGCCTTGTAGGCCACCTCGATCCCGCCCTCGATCGGCAGACTGCCCCAATCGCCCGAAGGCCAGGCGAAGCGATACTGGAAGGCTTCGGCATTGCTCATCGCGCTGCCCGCGATGCCATAGGCGCGCCGCACGATGACTGAAGCGAGCGGGACTTTCGCGCGGTAGATCGCGTTCATCGCCTCTACGCCGTAGCGGATGGTGCCGCTGGTTTCGGCGGCAAGGCCAACCATGAAGCCCGGATTGTCGACCAGATGCACGATCGGGAGCCCGAACTGATCGGCGAGCTTGACGAAGCGCTCCACCTTCTCAGAGGTGCGCGCATCCCACGATCCGCCAAGGAACGTGGGGTCGCTGGCGAGCAGGGCCACCGGCCAGCCATCGAACCGGGCAAAGGCGGTGATCGCGGCGCGGCCCCACTGGCGGCCCATCTCAAACACGCTGCCCTTGTCTGCAACGGCTTCAGCCACCTTGCGCATCGAATAGACCTGCTTGGGTTCGCGCGGGACCGCCGAGAGCAAGAATTCTTCACGGCGGTCGGTGGGATCGCGGGGCTCTGTCCGCGGAGCGTGCTGGCCGACGCGGCTGGGCATGTAGGAAAGGAAGCGGCGGGCGCGCTGGAACGCCTCGGCTTCGCTGGCAACTTCCTCGTCCACCACGCCGTTGCGCGTGTGGATCGCGCTGCCGCCAAGGCTTTCCTTGTCGCTGGCCTCCCCCAGCGCTTCGACCACTGCAGGGCCGGCAGCGAAAAGTTGCGAGAGGCCTTTGACCATGATCGAATAGTGGCTCGCCACGACCCGCGCCGCGCCCAGCCCCGCTGTCGGCCCGAGGGCGAGCGCAACCACGGGCACGCTGTCGAGGTTCTGGATGACGTCTGACCAGCCCGGCACGGCGGGCACATACGTCGCGCCGATTTCCTCCAGTGTGCGGACCGAACCGCCACCGCCGGTTCCGTCGATCATGCGGATCAGCGGAATGCCGAGCGTGTGCGCCATCTTCTCGCACTGGGTGAACTTGCGGTGGATGGCGGCATCGGCGGCCCCGCCGCGCACGGTGAAATCGTCGGCCGAAGCGACCACCGTGCGGCCTTCGATATCGGCGCGGCCGAAAATCAGATTCGAGGCGTTGAGATCGACGAGATCGCCCGCATCGTCGTAGTGCCCCTTCCCGGCGATCTTCCCGATCTCGCGGAACGATCCCGCATCGACGAGGCCCGCGATCCGGGCCCGCGCATCGAGCTTGCCGCGGCCATGCTGGCGCGCGACTTTGTCGGCCCCGCCCATCTTCTCGGCCATGGCCTCGCGGCGGCGCAGTTCATCGATCTCGGCTTGCCAGGTCATTGCTCATCTCTCCCGCCCGCCGATGTGGCATGTTCAGCGGCCTGGCGAAAGGGATCAGGAAAGCCCGCCAAGAGCGAGACCGCAAGCGTTTCGCCAGCTATGGCCCGCACCTTGCGCAGGTTTTGGTATCGAACGCAGAAGCAGCCCGTGCAGCTCCGTTGCCACTGGATCGCCGGAACGCTCTGCTGCAGCACGCTGCGGGATATGATCCGCCGAAACGATTGGCAAAGGCCACCGGCCCCGCTCAAGCGGTAGCTATGATGGAGCGGTCGTCGAACGCAGCCCAATCATTCAAGTGATGCGTCTGGCAAGCGATCGAAATATGCGCAGCGAGGATCGTGACGGGCCAGCGCAAACCGTGAAGCGGAATTGGTGCGCGCGTCAGCGGAACACCGCCCAGCCATTTGGCACCTGCGAGGTAGGCGCCTGCTTCAACACCCCATTGCACTGCAAGGCCGAATTTCACCGCGTTGGCCCTGCAAGCGGAGACTGCGATCTCCGCCATAAACAAGGCCCCCGATCCAGCGGTTCATTACCTCAAATTTTCTCAACCGCTTCGATCAAAGATTGTTCTCCTGGGACGCGTGCGCCGACCAAACCTCTCGGGGTCTGTTCGCTTGCGCGACCACCTCTATCGAATTGCCAAGGCCGACGATGCGGACTTGGGCATGACCGCCTTTTGCCCGAAGCGGTGAATGCACTTCAGCGCCTGTGGATTGCTCATCAGGATTGAAGCGCTTTCGAGCATGAAGAGCCGCAACGCGGCTGTCTGAATGATCGTGCAGGGCAACGCTCTTCGCGGGTGCAGCTTCCTCGCTCGGTGGATTGATCGATCCCTCTCCC
>CANFIV010000336.1 GCA_947446935.1 Sphingomonadaceae bacterium
AGACCCAGCCGCCTTTCTCCATCGCTCCATCATGCCAAACGCGTGGCTGCGGGGGAAGCCAAGCCCCGTGTCAAGCTCGGGGCGACGGACAGGGTGTTTGCAGAGTGTCCGCTTCCCACCACAAGCGGCCACGACCTCCCCCAGACTGCCCACGCAGTTCACACCACCAACCGCTGCTCCATCCGCGCCACCAGCGCCGCATCTGCGCCAAGCACCGCCTCGGCATAAGCCTCGAACGTCCCATGCTCGCGCTCGATGGCGGCAAAGGCGCTTTCCAGAAACTCCGGCTGCACCGACATGATCATCCGCAGCGCGTCATCGTCCATCTTCGGCCCGAAGCTCGCGCGCACGCTTACTGCTGCCGCCGCGATCCGCGCCTCGGAATTGCCTGCCGTGTTGGTGAGCAGATAGTCGGCCATCACGTCGTCCGCATGCACGCCCATCAGCTGGTGGACGATGGCCACGCCCACGCCCGTCCGGTCCTTGCCTGCGAAGCAATGCAGCAAGCTCGGCCGCGCATCGTCCGCCAGCGTTTGCAGATAGAGCTTGAACGTGCCGACCAGCACCGGGCGGAACGGCAGCCGGGCATAGAGCTTGACCATCGAATCGCGCGCTTCGTCGGCGGTGCGGATGCCCTCCGCCGCCTCGCCATGTGCCGAGCCGCCGCGCTCGCTTGCAGTTTCGCCGGGGTGAAACACCACGTCACCGGCAAAGGCCTCGTGGCGCAGGCAGGGGTAAGACGCACGCTCGCTGTCGCCGCGCAGATCGATCACTTTGGCGATGCCGACGCTGTGCACCGCCTCCAGATCATTCGCCGTCGCGCCAAAGTGCTGGCCCGAGCGCCAGAGGTGGCCCGTGCGCAGTGTTCCGCCGCGCGCGCCATAGCCACCATAATCGCGGAAATTGTGAATGCCGCTCAGCGGCAGAACCCGGTCTTGCATGAAAAAGCCCCTGTCAGATCACGAGAGTCAATGCCAGACCTGCAAGACCGCTGCGTTGCACCTCACGCAAAGCCCTTGGCCAAGAACCGCTCCGCGCAGCCCGCGAGCAACGCCGCACCGAGCGGCATTACGCTTTCATCGATCATCATGCGCGTTGAGTGGATGCTGCAGCAGCTTTTCCAGTCCGCGCCTTCTGGCGCCACGCCGAGGAAGAACATCGCGCCGGGCGTCTGCTCCAGCACATAGGCGAAGTCCTCCGCGCCCATGATCGGGTGCGAGAGGCGGTGGAAGCGCCCTTCCCCCGCAAGCTCGGCCGTCACCGCCTCGCCCAGATCGACCGCGCGGGCATCGCACACCGTAACGGGAAAGCCCGGCACGATCACGGTCGAGGCGGTCAGCCCGTGCGCCGCTGCGATATGCGCGGCAAGGTTCGTCAGTTCCTCGCGCAGCCGCGCCCGGCTGGCGGCAGAAAGCGTCCGCAATGTGCCCAGCAAATGCGCCGTATCGGGGATCACGTTATAGGCCGTGCCCGCCTCGATCTTCGAAACGGTCGCCACCACCGGATCGGCCACCGAGAAGCGCCGCGTTACCATGGCCTGGATCGCGCTGACGATCTCGCAGGCCACCGGCACCGGATCGCGCGTGTCATGCGGCATCGAGGCATGGCCGCCATCGCCCTGAACCGTAATCTCGAACCTATCGGCCGAAGCGAGCAGCGGCCCTGCGCGCCCGGCTACGATCCCGTGCGGGCTGTTGGGCATGATGTGCAGCGCAAAGGCCGCGTCCGCTCGTGGCTCAAGCAGACCGTCGTCGATCATGAACCGCGCGCCGTGGTGCCCTTCTTCGCCCGGCTGAAACATGAACTGTACTTCGCCGGCAAGCTCCGCACGCCGGGCGCAGAGCAGCTCGGCCGCCCCGGCCAGCATTGCGGTATGCGCATCGTGCCCGCAGGCATGCATCCGGCCCGCGAAGGTCGAGGCGAATTCAACGCCGGTTTCCTCAGGCATTTCGAGCGCATCCATATCGCCCCGCAGCAGCACCCGCCGCGCCGCGTTTGCCCCGCCGCTGGGAGCCTCTCCCGTCAGCGTGGCGACCAGCCCGGTGGTCGAAGGCCCCTCACGCCACGTCAGCGGCAAATGCGCCAGCGCCGCGCGCACTTTGTCTCGCGTCAGCGGTGTGTGCAGCCCCAGTTCCGGCTCGGCATGGATCGCGCGGCGCAAGGCGGTGATCTGCCCGCTGAGCGCGCGGGCCTGCTCCAGAAGATCGACATGCAGCATAGGGCCTCCTTCGGCGCGAATTGCGCTCAGCATAAGCCGCACCGCGCCCACCTGTCGAGGTTCCCCCTTGCGCAGTGCCCCGCCCCGCTTTAATCGCTTGATTAAGACATCTGGGAGAGAGTCCATGGCCGAAGCCTATATCATTGATGCCGTTCGCACCCCGCGCGGAGTGGGCAAGCCGGGCAAGGGCGCGCTGTCGCACCTGCACCCGCAGCACCTTGCCGCCACCGTCATGAAGGCGCTGGCAGAGCGCAACAAGCTCGACACCAGCACGGTCGACGACATCATCTGGTCCACCTCCTCGCAAGTCGGCACGCAGGGCGGCGATCTGGGCCGTATGTCGGCGCTCGCGGCGGGTTACTCGATCACTGCAAGCGGCACCACGCTTGACCGGTTCTGCGGCGGTGGCATCACTTCGGTGAACCTTGCTGCGGCCACGATCATGTCTGGCATGGAAGATTGCGTGATCGCGGGCGGCACCGAGATGATGAGCTTCACCGCTGCCAACGCTGCGGCCGAAGCCAACGCCGGTTTCCCGCCGCGCCTGATGGGCTCTGGCAACGCGGCGCTTGATGCCATTCACCCGCAATCGCACCAGGGCATTTGCGGCGATGCCATCGCCACGATCGAGGGCATCTCGCGTGAGGCACTCGATGCGCTCGCATTGGTCAGCCAGCAGCGCGCCGATATGGCAATCAAGGAAGGTCGTTTCGCCAAGTCGGTCGTGCCCGTGCTGAATGATGACGGCAGCGTCGCACTCGATCACGAAGAGTTCCCCCGCCCCGAAACCACCGCCGAAGGGCTCGCCAGCCTCAAGCCCGCGTTCGCCGGGATGATGGATTTCGACCTCGGCGGCGGCGTGACATTCCGCAAGCAGATCAATCGCCGCTATCCCGATGTGGATATCAAGCCGGTGCACCACGCAGGCAACTCGTCGGGCGTGGTCGATGGCGCGGCTGCGCTGCTGATCACTTCGCCCGCCTATGCCGAGAAGCATGGCCTGAAGCCCCGCGCGCGCATCGTCGCCTATGCCAACCAGGGTGATGACCCAACGCTGATGCTCAACGCGCCGGTGCCGGCCGCCAAGAAGGTTCTCGCCAAGGCCGGCCTGACC
>CANFIV010000337.1 GCA_947446935.1 Sphingomonadaceae bacterium
AAGAACTGGACGACGCTCATTTGCGGCCCCGTTGCCGATAAGCCGAGCAGGCAGGCTAGCCCGAGTGGCAGCCTCAGCAGGAATCGCTTCAACATGCCCAAGAGATCGCAGGACTATCCTAAGATTCGGTCAATCACCCCAAAGGGTTGCTTTACCAATCCGCAAGGGAAGTGTGCTTAATTCCAGAAGCGTGACCAAACTTCGACTCTGTGCCTTCATGGCCCTTGCGCTGGCCGCACTGACGCTGGCCGGCCCCTGCGCCGCGCGCGAGGGCATTCGCGTCGATAGCGGCAAACTGATCCTGACAAACGGCATCACCACGATCGAGGGCAGCGGCGGCGGCGGGCTCGCCACCTGGTCGACGATTTCGGGCATGGGGACGAACCGCGCCATCGGCGTTTCGGCGCATGTGACCGGATTGGAACTGCCGGACTTTCGGCTCGACACCCACGGCATTGCCATCGGTATCCGCGACCGGGTGGAGCTTTCCTACGCGCGGCAGAACTTCAACACGCGGCATGTGGGCGCGGCGCTGGGGCTGGGTGAAGGGTTCCAGTTCAATCAGGATATCTTCGCCGCCAAGGTCCGGCTCGCGGGCGATCTCGTCTATGGGCCTCAATTCCTGCCGCAGATCAGCGTGGGCTTGGAGCACAAGCGCAACCTTGACGGTGCGGTGGTGCGCGCGGTGGGTGCGCGGGGTTCGGCCGGTACCGATTTTACCGTGAGCGCGACCAAGCTGTTCCTCGGCGCGAGCGTGCTCGCCAATGCGACGGTGCGACTGACCAAGGCCAACCAGTTTGGCCTGCTCGGCTTCGGCGGCGACAAGCGGGCCGGGCGCAGCGTGCAGTTCGAAGGCTCGCTCGGCTGGATGCTCAGCCCGCGGCTGGTGGTCGGCGGCGAATGGCGCACGCGGCCAGATAACCTTGGCATAGCACGGGAAGACGATGCCAAGGACCTGTTCGCAGCATGGGCCGTTGGGCGGCATGTGACGGTAACTGCGGCCTATGTTGACGTGGGATCAGTCGCGACATTCGCCAACCAGCGCGGCGGGTTGCTCTCGCTGCAGCTCGCCTATTGAAAGGGCTGATGATGTCGCTCCTCCTGCCATTGCTGCTCGCTGCTGCGCCCTTGGCCCAGCCGCCGGCCGCTCCGCCCGCTCAGACTGACGCCGAAGCTCCGGTCGACTGGGACAAGGAGTTTGGCGTGGTGCGAAAGGAGCGCGATCCGGTGACAGGCGAAATCCCGCTCGATCCCTATCCGCAAAGCGCTGCCAACGCCGGTGCGCGCCCGTTTGGCGGCGAGGCCATGGCGCGAGCATTCGGCGGGCAGGCCGGGATCCGCCGGATCACCGACCGCACACTCGATCTCAGCATGGCAGACCCTCGGATAAAGGCGATCTTCGCGGAGCACGATATGGTGCGACTGCGGCGCACACTGTTCGAGCAGGTCTGCTACATCCTGAACGCGGGGTGCCGCTATTCGGGCCGCGATATGAAGACAGCGCACAAGGGGCTGGGGACGACGCGCGCCGATCTCAACGCGTTGGTCGAGCACCTGCAGGAGGCGATGCGCGAGGCGAAGGTTTCGTTCCCGGCGCAGAACCGGTTGCTGGCCAGGCTAGCGCCGATGGACCGGGCTGTGACCGAGCGTTGAGCATCCCGTCCGTGGGCGGAATTTGATCGGAGACTCCCAGGGATCAATTCTTGTTGGGCGATCAGGCCGCTCACTACCGCAAGAGGCCCCAGCATAGGCCAACGCGGTCATGTGGCCCTCGCGCATCGCGTGTACCGCTTCGGCCACTGAACGAACGATCATTTCGTCAGGCGTCAGGCGAGCCATCTCCCGGAGTGTGCTGTTCATGTAGATCGGCACTCGCCGTGATGAAAGGGTGGCGCCTTCTGCCCAGGCGGGTCGTTGGAGCCCTGCTCCGCGTGGAGCGGCTACGCTGGAAGGAGACGGGCAATGGCCTGTCATTCTCGCCCAGCAACACGCTGCCCCCGCATGGCGGTCCGCGGTTCCACCACGACGGTGCAGAGCTGACCTCTCCTCTCTTCTCCTTTTCTCGATACGGTTCTCGACTTGCGCGTGCCGCGCAACGATGCTGGGGGCGAATGTCAACGCTCTTTACGAAGGACTGGTTCCCCGGCGCCGTTTTCGCCACAATGGTGCGTCCGACGCGCGTGAAGGGGAGCATGAAGATGGCCGAGGCACCCACGTTCGAGGACATCCGCTACGACCGCCCCGCAGAACGTGTTGCGCGCATTACGCTGGCCCGGCCCGACAAGCACAATGCGCAGTCGCTGCGCATGCTTTACGAGATCAACGACGCGCTCGACCTCGCGATGGATGATGACGAGGTGAACGTGGTCATTGTCGCGGCGGACGGGAAGAATTTCTCCTCCGGCCACGATCTCGCTGATCGGGCGCGCATGGGTGATCTCAGGCCGCCGGTGCTGGGCTTTGGGGGCTATCGCCACCCCGGGCCGCAGGGCCACATGTCACGCGAGCAGGAGGTCTACCTCGGTTTTTGCTGGCGCTGGCGCAATCTGCCCAAGCCGATCATCGTGCAGGTGCAGGGCAAGGCCATTGCCGGCGGGCTCATGCTGATCTGGCCGTTCGATCTGATTATCGCGGCGGACGATGCGGAGTTTTCCGATCCGGTGGTGGCGTTCGGCATGAACGGCCACGAATTCTTCGTCCACGCGTTCGAACTGGGCCACCGCAAGGCCAAGCAAATGCTGTTTACCGGTGAAGCGATCGGCGCCGCGGAAGCCAAGGCGCTCGGCATGGTCAACGAGGTCGTCCCGCGCGGTGAACTGGAGAGCTTCACGCTGTCCATGGCAGCCAAGATCGCCTCGCGCCCGGCCATCGGGCTCAAGACCGCGAAGATGAGCGTGAACCAGTCGATGGATGCGCAAGGCCTGTGGAACGCGGTCCAGTCGGCATTCAATCTGCACCAGTTCGGCCACGCCAACAATGTCGCGCTTCATGGCCAGATCGTCGATCCGGCGGGGCTGGAGACGATCAGGCGCGATGCGCGGGCGAGCCGGGAGGGCTGATCGGGGCCTATCGAGGCGCTGCGTGTGGCCACTGCGCTGGTCAAGGCCAGCTATTTTCAATCACTCCTGGTCCCTTGCCGCGACACGCGATCAACGGAACTTACATGCCGTGCGAGCAGATTTGCCGCCTGCTCCCGGTCGCCGGACGCATAAGCTTCGTAGATCCGCCAGTGGTCGAAATTGTAGCGCGGTTTCCACTTATCTGGCCTGGCTGATGCGAACACGTATCGCGAATAGGCTACGTTCAATTCCGCAATGGTCGCGATCAG
>CANFIV010000338.1 GCA_947446935.1 Sphingomonadaceae bacterium
AAGTGTGGATACTGGCCACGTTGCATTATCGGTGCCAATGGCCTTAGGTCGACAGACAGATTAAGGCTTCTTTACGCGGTGTTTACCACGGTTTGCGTAGTGCAGGGGCGAGCAGGAGGCGGTTTGATGACGGATCAAGTCCCGGGACGCGATACACAAGCGGGATTGCTTGGCCCGGCGCTCGCTCCGGCCTTGTCTGTCGTCGTGCCGTGCTACAACGAGGCCGAGGGTCTTGTCGAACTGCACCGCCGCCTGGTTGCCGCTCTGGTTCCGCATTTTGGCGACGATTTCGAAATCGTGCTGGTCAACGACGGCTCGCGCGATGCGACCTGGGCGGGCATGGTTGCGATGTCTGACGCCGATGCCCGCGTCTTCTGCATCAATCTTGCGCGCAACCACGGCCATCAGCTCGCGCTCACGGCAGGCCTGGCCCATGCGGCAGGCGAGCTCATCTTCATTCTCGATGCCGATCTGCAGGACCCCCCGGAGCTGATTGGCCCGATGCTGGAGCTTATCCGCGCGGGCAACGACGTGGTCTATGGCCAGCGCAGCCAGCGCGTAGGCGAGACCGCATTCAAACGCGCCACGGCATCTGCATTCTACCGCGTGCTCGATCGGCTCGTGGATGTCGATATCCCACGCGACACCGGCGATTTTCGCCTGATGACCCGACGCGTGCTCAATGTCCTGCAGGCGATGCCGGAGCGATATCGTTTCGTGCGCGGCATGGTGAGTTGGGTCGGATTCCGTCAGGTTGCCCTTCCCTACGAACGCGAGGCACGCTTTGCCGGCGAAACCAAGTATCCGCTGCACAAGATGATCTCTTTTGCGATAGACGCTATTACCAGCTTCTCGGTCGCGCCGCTCAGGCTTGCCTCGTGGATGGGCGTGTGCGCCGGGTTCGGCGCCATACTGCTGCTCGGCTATGTGTTGGGCGCGTGGGTATTGGGCTATGCCATCAGCGGATGGACCTCGACGCTCGCGGTGATCCTTGTGCTCGGCTCAACCCAACTGATGATCCTGGGCATCATGGGCGAGTATCTGGGCCGCATGTACATGGAATCGAAGCGCCGCCCGCTCTTCATCATCGATGAGGTGCACGGCAGCCGCAGCGCACGCAATGCCGTCCACCAGCTCCACGATACGCTCAAAGATCGGGTGAATGGCAAGGAGCGGGTGAATGGGTGAGATGCCGATGCCTCTTGTCGCTGAATTCGACGAGGTCGCCGGGGCCTACCGTGCGCAGCATGCCCATTCCACTGGCGTCTCGGTCGAGGCTCTGGACTATTTCGCCAGCTACAAGATCGAATACCTCAAGACCCTGTGGCGCACGCGCGGCCGCCAGCCCCGGGTTCTGCTGGATTTTGGCGCGGGGATCGGCAACGCGCTCGCCCCCATGCACGAGGCGTTCCCCGAGGCGGATATTGTTGCGCTGGATGTTTCGCGCGCCAGTCTCGATCTCGTCGATGCACAAGCATTCCAGCGGGTGCGCACTTTGGCTTATGACGGCCTGCAGATCCCGCTGCCCGATGGCAGTGTTGATTGCGTTTTCATCGCCTGTGTGTTCCACCACATTGCCGCCGAACACCACATCACCCTGCTGCGGGAACTGCGCCGCGTGCTGCGCCGCGATGGCGCGCTGGTGCTGTTCGAGCATAACCCGTTAAATCCTCTTACCCGGCTCGCGGTGGCTCGCTGCGAGTTTGATCGCGACGCCGTGCTGATCGGCGCGGGTGAGATGCGGCGCCGCCTCCGGGCTGGCGGATTTGCCTCGGTTGAGCGCCGCTATTGTCTGTTCTTCCCGCCCGCCCTCGCCGCGCTGCGTCCGCTTGAGCGCTTGCTGGGCTGGTTGCCGCTCGGCGCACAGTACCATCTGGTCGGCAGCTGAATGTCTGAGGGTCCGCCCGCCTTACCCCCGAATGGGCGGCCTGCCTTCGTCCTGCCACCGATAGTCCGCTTCGCCATTACGGGCGCGGCCAATTCGGTGATCGGCTTTGCCGTGCTACTTTTTGCGCTGCGGCTTGGCTTAAGCGACATTGCGGCCAACCTCACCGGCTTTGCTGTCGGCCTCGCAGTGGGCTTCGTCGCCAACCGGCAGTGGACCTTTGCCGTAGAGGGGCGTGTCAGCTTTGCCGAAGTCGCGCGCTACCTGTTGGGCTTCGCACTTGCGTGGAGCCTCAACATCTCGGTCGTGCTCGTCGGTGTGCGGATGGGTTTTGCAGGGTCCCCACTCATCCACCTTGCCGGGATCGCAACGTATTCGATCGCGTTCTATTTTATATCGCGCCGTTTTGTATTCGCGGCTCCGCCATCGTAGAGCAATAAATGAGCGGTCCGTCCGTTCCGCGCCATGCCATTGCAATGGCACGGATTTCTGCCAGTATGGAACGACCCCCAGATTTCGATGCTCTGCGACCTTGGCCTTGTCAGGTCGCTCGCCCTTGCCATGTCTGTGATACGGACGCACCGCGAAAATAAATCGCATTCTGTTCGAACGAACCGGCTCAAACCGCCGCGAGGACATTGTCCGCTGGAACCAGAAAATACCCCCTGATGGCCTGATTTGGCTTGGCTCGAGGCAAAGGCCGCGCGTGACGGGCGATTCTATCTGGTCCCTGCATTGCCGAAGGCGGCAGCCTATTGGCACGGGGCGTTGCGATGGTCCTATAGGCTATAACGGCTAAGAGCCAAAAATTGTTCGAGTTTAGCCCGAATACGCTTGCCAATACGACGCAGCGCTTGCGCAGCAATGGACCGGCGCTGCCGTTCCTCGCGCTTTAGGATTTCCTGAAGGTTTCGACGGTATTCACCACTTATCGGAAGCTTGCGCTGACCATTGTCGGCGCATGACCTCCAGCGAGAGAACAGGGATTTTCGCATGAGTGCATTTGGCCGCAAGTCCGGAGTTGGCGGGAGTAGCAGTGCAATGCGCCCGTCGTTCGGTGTAGCGCGCCCGATGAAAACGGGCGAAAGTGCTGCGGCACCAGTTCCGGTGCCAACGGGAGGCGAGCAATTCCCCCCTCTGCCCGGCATGGATGCCGCTGATTCCGCCGCACCCAACAAGTCTGATGCCCTGACACGCCTCGCCGACCGCGCGAACGGTGTCGCAGAACCTGGCTATCAGGCGGAGGGCTTTGAGGCCTCGGTCCACAAAATCAAGGAGCAGGTGCTTCCGCGCCTGCTCGAGCGCGTTGATCCGGAAGCGGCCGCCACGCTGACCAAGGAAGAGCTCTCCGAAGAGTTCCGCCCTATCATCATGGAAGTGCTGGCCGAACTCAAGGTCACGCTCAACCGGCGCGAACAGTTCGCGCTGGAGAAGGTGCTGAT
>CANFIV010000339.1 GCA_947446935.1 Sphingomonadaceae bacterium
GGCAGGCGCGGCAATGGCAAACCGAGACGCGGACCGGCTCGCCGGTGCAGGTGGCGGTTAGCTGGCCGCAGCGGCAGGTGGCGGTGCGTTTGGTCATGCGGCCATTGTGATCATTCTGATCGTGCCCCTCCACCGCCTGCGGTGGTCCCCCTCCCCCGCCGGGGGAGGAATTGCGTCATTTTCCCGGCACGACTTTCAGGCGCCAGGCCTTGCCCGGCTTCAGGTAGCGCTGGGCAAGAGTCTGAATGCCTTCTGGCGTGATCCGGCTGTAATCGCTCAGGATCGTGCGGATCTCGGTGAACTTGCCAGGCTCCAGCGCCCCGCCTTCGAGCTGGTACATGTAGAAGCCGTTGCCGGTGCTGGCGCGGGTGATCAGCTGCTTCATCGGCTCCACCACGCGCGCCATCTCGTCAGCCGTGGGCGGGCTGGCAACAAGATCGGCGGCGATATGGTCGGTCGCCGCAAAGAACGCGGGCAGATCGCCGGGGCGCAACTGTGTGGTCGCGGCGACATAGCCGCCCGAGGGCAGATCGAGTGGCCAGGTCGAGGCGACTTGCGGCGCGTAGCTCGCGCCGATCTTCTCGCGCATCGCATCGAACAGGCGGTTGTTGAACACTTGCGCCAGGAGTTCGAGCTGGCGGGATTCGTGTACGCCCGCGCTGCCGCCGCCGGTAGGCCACGCCACCAGCGCCGCAGCGGTGTTGGCATCGCCATGGTGCGTGAGCGTCAGCGGATCGCCGACGGGTTCGGGAACCTTGGGGGCGAATCCGGTCTTGGGTAGCGGATCGCGCTGCGGCAGCGCGCCGAAAGTGCGTTCGAGCGCGGCAATCGCCTCTTCGCGGTTGAAATCGCCAAACAGATCGACCTCCACCGGCCCCTGCTTCAGCAGTGCGGACCACACGCGGCGGAAACCGTCTGGGGTTACCTTGGCAAGCTCGGCAGGATTGGGCGTGGCGTAGCGCGGATCGCCGTCCTTCAGCAGCCAGGGCACATCACGTTGGAGCACCGAGGCGGCAGAGGCGTTGGTCGATTCGTAGGCGAGCCGCGCGGCGGCCTGCGCGCGGATCACCGGGTTGGCATCCCAGCGCGGCAACGCGAGCTTCGCGGCAAAGAGATAGAGCTGATCGGCCAGATCCGCCGGGCGCGTATCAGCAGACATCTTGAACGTGGTGTCGTCGATGCTGAAGTCGAGGCTGAGCTTGCGCCCGGTGGCGAGCCGGTCCAGTTCCTCGCGGCCGATGGTGCCGAAGCCGCTGTCCATCAGCGCGGTTTCACCCAGCGGGCCGTAAACCGCATCCTTGGGATCGATCACCGCATAGCCGCCGCCGAAATGGACGCGCACAATGATCCGGCCGGGCTCCGCCTCGTTCGACCAAAGCAGCGCCTTGACCCCGTTGGACAGCTCGATCCGCTCGATGCCGAGGAGGCCGGTGCCCTCTGCACTGGTGAGCGTGCCGGGCTGGCCGATGGGCGGCAGATCCTTGAAGCTGAGCGAGCTGGCGGCAAGCCGGCTGGCGGATGACGGTGCAACGGGCGCCACCAGCGCGGCGCGCACCTCGGCCTCGGTCCCGTCGGTTGCATTGGGCGTGATCAGCACCGGGCGGATGACAGTTCCGGCAAACTCCTTGCGGGTATGTTCCAGCACTGCGGCGGGCGTGAACAGCGGGATCGAAGAGCGGAAAATCTTGTAGACGGTATCGGGGTTGGCGACCGTTTCCCGGATGTCGACCGCATCGGTGATGTCGTCCGCTACCTTGGAGGCCGCCAGCGTCTCTTGCGTTTCGACCGGCACCTTGAAGGCGACGTCGAACTCGGCCACTTCGCGGGCGATTTCCTCTTCGGTGGGCGGGGTGGCGAGCGCGTCGGCGATCACCGCGCGCACGTCCTTGACCGCAGCCTTCCAGTCGTCCGTCAGCGGCGTAACCGTGACCAGCGTGGCGTCCGCCGAACGGCTCAGCCGTTGCTGCTCGACCGAGGCCGAGAGGTAGCTGCCGCCCGCACGCGCGCGGCCCTCAAGCCGGCGGTTGATGATGGCAAGGCCAAGCCGGTCGATCATCAGGCCCTGATTGTAGACAATGGTATCGTGGACCTGATGCCAGGGGCGCAGGATCGCATAATTGAACACGCGCGGCAGATCGGGCTCGACCATGATCTTGGCATCGCCCACCGGATTGGCCGAATTGCCGCCAACAGGGGGTTTCGGCGCGCCGAAATCGGGCTGGGGGGGACGCTTGCCGGTGCCTTTCCAGGCGCCGAACCAAGTCTTGATCCGCTGGACCATCTCGGCCGGATCGGCATCGCCCGCAACCACGACGACCGCGTTGTCGGGCCGGTACCAAGCATCGTGAAAAGCCTTCACCCGCTCGGGCGTGGCGGCGTTCAATGTTTCCTCGGTGCCGATGGGTGAGCGCGCGGCGAGCGGTTGCCCGGCAAAGAACAGCGCGCGCGTGCCATCGACAATGCGCGTCTGCGGCCCGGTGCGCTCGCGCATTTCAGCGAGCACGATCGGAACTTCGGTGCGCACGCCGACGGGCGTGAAGATCGGCGCGGTGATCATGCCCGAAAGCAGGCGGAACGTTTCATCCAGCTTGGCGGGTGAGATATCGGGAATGTCGAGCTTGTAGACCGTCTGCGTCGGGCTTGTTTCGGCATTGGTATCGCTGCCGAAAGTGGCCCCCAGCCGCTGCCACGCCGGGATCGCCTCACCCGCCTTCAGATATTTGGAATCGCGGAAGGTGAGGTGTTCGATCAGGTGGGCATAGCCCCGTTGCGGCTCGGTTTCGTAAAGCGAGCCCGCATCGACCAGCACACGCACCGAAATCTGGCCAGGCGGCACACCGTTGTGGCGCACGGCGTAGCGCAAGCCGTTGGGCAAGACGCCGAAGACCCACTCCTTGTCCTGCGGCACGTCGCTGCCGCGGTAAAGCCATGGCTGGGACGCCGAGGCAGCGCGGGCCGGGGCCTTGGCCGGAGCCTTGGCCAGCACCGGCGTGGCGGCAAGCCCGGCACCGGAAAGCAGAATGGCAAGAAAGACAATTGCGGCGCGGGTGCGGCGCGGGGCGAACCGGGAAGAGGCGTGCATGCCAGCACTATAGGGCGGCTAAAAATGAAGGACCAGTGAATTGGTCCTCCTTCTTGTCCGCCCTGCAGGCGGTTCAGTTTCCGGGCTTGGGCGCGGCCTGCGCTGCATCAGGTGACTGCGCTGCTTCCTTTTCGGCCTGCGCGCGGATGGCAGCCACTTCGGCCTCGGTCTTGAAATCGACCAGTTCGACCTGAAACACCAGATCGGAATTCGCAGGGATCGGCCCGGTGCTCTTGTCACCATA
>CANFIV010000340.1 GCA_947446935.1 Sphingomonadaceae bacterium
AAGTCGGTCCCGCGGCCGGTGACGGGCTTACTTGCGACATCCAGCTTGTCGATCACCAGCAGCCGCGTCGTGATCGACGTGCCATGGACGATGAACCCGCGTTCGATGGTAAGATCGAGGCGCATGGCGGCATGCTCTGCCGTCCGGCTAAGGAAGCCCGGCAGGTCGAACCACTCGGGAAGGATCGCGGCAAGACGTCCGCGTGCGGCAAGCCGGCTCCATGCCGAGCGCAGATGCCGCATGGCCGTCCGACCGTCACGGCCGCGCTCAGCGCTCCACGAATAGGGCGGGTTTATCAGGACCGTCTGCGGGCGGACCACATGCGGCAGGAGATCGTCGATCAGCTCGCCATCGTGGCCAGTGATCCCGGCTGCCGGGAACAGGTGAGCGAGGCAGTCGCGGCGAAGGCCCGAAATCTCGTTAAGCGCGAGGCGCGCGCCAGCTTTCTCCGCCCAGACGGCGAGCATCCCTGTCCCGGCTGATGGCTCGAGAACCAGCTCCCCGCGAGCGGGAGCGCAGGCCCGGGCTGCCAGCCAAGCGATGCGCGGCGGCGTTGCGAATTGCTGAAGCTCGATCTGCTTGTCGCTGCGGACAGTCTGGCGGGGGACCAGAGCTTCAAGGCAATCGAAGCGACCGGCTGCCTCGCCTGGGCTTGATCGGACATCGAGATCGCATCGCCCCTGCAGCCACAGGACCTGTGCAAGTTCGAGCGCGGCGTGTGCGTCGCAAACGGACCATCGACCTGCAGCGTCACTGCCACCGAACTGTTCGGTGAGGGTGGCATTGAGAATGGACCGCGAGAGCGCCTCGCCGCGGTCCAATAGGCTGGCGAGCCTCTTGGCAGCACCGAGAACGGTCGGCTGGTGTGAAAACGGCAAGGCAAGAACGGGGAGAGTGGACATGGGAACCTCCTGACGACACCCGCGCCAAGCGGGTCTCGAGAGGCCCCAAGCCCCCTCCCCTCTCTTGTCCGGATCAGGCCTCGATCTGCTGTCTGGCCCTGAGGAAGTCGTTGAAGTCGGCGCCCGGTTGCTCGGGGCGATGGGTCACGATCACGCGCCCTTCCCGCTCGTAAGCCGCACGCGCCCGGCGTTCAGCCAGGTCTCCGGCTGAATCGTGATCGATAAAAATATGGAGCTCGCTCACGCTCTCCGGGATCGCAACCAGCCCGAAGCGTTCTGTGCCCAGCGTTGCCCAGCAGGGGATGCCGAACAGCTCCTTCGCGGACAGGGCTGTCTCGATGCCTTCCGCCAGACCGAGCCTGCCGCCGCGCGGTCCGTGAAGCCGAACCGCGCCGCGTCCCAGAGCTCCAAGTGCGCGCTTGGGGCCATCAAAGCGGGCAACGCGGAAGGTCCCGAACTCGAGGAAGGTGCGATGGAGCGCGATAACGCCGAGATCGGTACGCACCGCCGCGAGAAGAGATGGGTGAAAACGCACCGATCCCTTGGGCCCGAGCGGCGTACGCGGGTGATAGCGCAGATCGGAAGAGCCAGTACGGATGGCGCGACCTGTAAGATAGCGCTCGGCCGGGCTGTCAACGAGACACGTCGCCTCGCGCCAAAGCCGCTGGATATGCTTGCTCGGGACCGCTTGCTGCATAGCGGTTCGGACAGGCTCGGATCGCCCGTCGAACAGCGTCGACGACCTTACGCCGCGCTGCGCGAGCGCCGCCAGAACAGCGGCATTGGTACAGCCGGCAAAGCAGTGGAACAGGATCGCCCGCGAACCGAGCGTCACGCTGAGCGAGGGTGTGCGATCATCATGCGCCGGGCATCGGCACATGCCGCGCGAGCGTAACCAGAAGCCATCAAGGTCGGCAACAATCTGGCGAGCACGGGCTTCAAGGCGATCTTCAACAAGGGCATTCGACATCGGGCATCTCCATCACGGATGCCACCGCCCGCGCAGCCTCCACTCTGCGCCCTTCACGACGCGCTTTGATGCACGACATGTTCTTTATATGTTCTTTTTTCTGATTCGGCAAATCGAGAACGTGTCATGGGAAAAAGCTGGTATGTGTTCGCCGCCCTCTCGCTGTTCGCCCTCAGCAGTGGTCCTGCTGAAGCGCAAACAATGCAGGCGAATGCTCGGCCTGATAGGCCACAAACGCAAGGATCTGCGACTGTTCTGCGTCCGGATGGCTTCGTGCTCTACGAACATGGCAATTGGTCACAGTCTGTCGGCGAAGGGACAAGTCGGCTTAGGGCCACCAGCCCGCGCAATCGAGAATCACCAAAACAGACAAACCGATTGAACAGCGAGAACCAGAGCAGTTGGCGCCGGACGATCTACCTGCCTCAGGTTTTGGCCGCTGAAGCACGCTATTCCTTGCCCACCGGGCTACTCGATGCGCTGGTGTGGACTGAATCGCGATACAACCCCCTTGCGGTCAGCGCAGCGGGGGCAGCCGGATTGGGGCAACTGATGCCCGGTACCGCAAGAGCACTCGGCATCACAAATCGCTACGATCCCGGCATGAACATCCTTGGCGCGGCCCGCTATCTGCGCCAGATGCTCGATCGGTTCGGCTTAGTCCACCTTGCCGTTGCTGCCTACAACGCCGGCCCCGGCGCCGTCGAACGGGCTGGCGGGATACCGATCAACGGGGAAACCCCCGGTTATGTGCGCGATGTCCTGCGCAGTTGGCACTGAAATTGAGGGATTAGGTGAGCACAGAGCGCCAGCGCATTGCCGGGATTTTGGACCGTGCCAAGCGCGGCTTGATCCTTACGACCGACGAGCACGAAGTCTGGGTGATTGAGGTGGAAGAGGATGTCGACCAGCTCATCGGCTCGAAAGTCACCGTTGATGGTGTCATCCTTGGAATTGATCGCCTGCGTGCAGACTGGATCGGCCAGTTGTTACGAAGAGCATCACGCAGCTCGCTTCCGGCCTCGCTTGATTTCGACGACCGATCCGACGTTCAGGAAGTCAGCCCAATCCTGCATCATGCGCCGACGAGGTGTGAGGTACTCAGCCGCGTTGTAAGCGCCCCGAACCTCATTCTTTTCGGAGTGAGCGAGCTGCAGCTCGACCCAATCTTCGTGGTAACGGCGGATCCAGACCGGCGGATCGCCGAACTCGATCAATTGCTCGTTCGCCCATGTGCTGGCCAGTCCCCGAAAGCCATGCACCGTCTGCCGGGAATGATATCCGAGCCGGTATAGTGCATAGATCATGGTATTCTCTGACAGAGGCTTCTCCGGATGATTGCCGGGAAAGAGGAACTCGCCCGTCGCCGAACCCATGAGCGTTCTGACGATGGCCACCGCCTGGGCGGACAAGGGGACGAGATGGTCCCGG
>CANFIV010000341.1 GCA_947446935.1 Sphingomonadaceae bacterium
CGCGAGCTGGAAGACGATCGAGAAGCGTGCGGGCGAATATTACGCCAACTTCCTCGTGATGGAGACGCTGATGATCGGCGTCTTCTCGGCGCAGGACCTGTTCCTGTTCTACATCATGTTCGAGGCCGGGCTGATCCCGATGTACCTCATCATCGGCATCTGGGGCGGGGCAGACCGCATCTATGCCAGCTACAAGTTCTTCCTCTACACGCTGCTCGGCTCGGTCCTGATGCTGATCGCGATGATGTGGATGGCGAACGAAGCTGGCACGACCGACATTCCGACCCTGATGGCCTACAACTTCCCTGCATCGGCGCAGACATGGCTGTGGCTTGCGTTCTTTGCCAGCTTCGCGGTGAAGATGCCGATGTGGCCGACGCACACCTGGCTGCCCGACGCGCACGTGCAGGCGCCGACCGCAGGTTCGGTGATCCTCGCGGGCGTGCTGCTCAAGATGGGCGGCTATGGCTTTATTCGCTTCTCGCTGCCGATGTTCCCCGAAGCCAGCGCGCAGTTCGCGCCGCTGGTCTACGGGCTCTCGATGGCTGCGGTGGTGATCACTTCGCTGATCGCGCTGGTGCAGCACGACATGAAGAAGCTGATTGCCTATTCCTCGGTCGCGCACATGGCGATTGTGACGATCGGGCTGTTCGCGTTCAACCGGCAGGGGCTGGAAGGCTCGATGTTGATCATGCTCAGCCACGGGCTCGTCGCAGGCGCGCTGTTCCTTGCCGTCGGCGTGATCTACGACCGGCTGCACACACGCGAGATCGACCGCTACGGTGGCCTGGCGATCAACATGCCGGCTTATGCGCTGTTCTTTATGCTCTTCACGATGGCCTCGATCGGACTGCCGGGCACAAGCGGCTTCGTTGGGGAGTTTCTCTCGCTGATGGGCGTCTATGCGCAGTCGAGCTGGGTGGCGCTTGTCTGCACGACCGGGATCATCCTCGGCGCGGCTTATATGCTCTATCTCTATCGCCGCGTGGTGTTTGGCGTGCAGAAGCATGCGGACACCGCCGCCATGCCCGATCTCGACAAGCGCGAGTGGGCGATGATGATTCCGCTGGCCGCTGCCGTGCTGTGGATGGGCGTCTATCCCGAAACCTTCCTTGCTCCGATGCGCAAGGATATTGCCGCGCTTGAAGCGCGGCTGGCGCAGGCACGCCCAAAGGGTGATGCCGATGTTCGCATGGCCGCCATAGCGCCTGCTGCGCACGAAAATGGGAGCGCGCGCTGATGGAATTTCTCCGTTCGCTGATGATCACCGGGACCGAGGAAGTCCTGAGTGTTTCCGGTCTGATCCTGCTGCTCGCCGCCGCGTGGGGCGGGGACAAGGCTTCGCGCGCAATCTCGATTGCCGCCGTCGCGGTTTTGACGGTGTGCGCGATTCTCACGGTTCCCGCGCTGTGCCATGGCACAATGGGGGCAGAGGCCAGCGCGTGGAACGGCCAGTTCAAGGGCGATGCCTTTGCTGCATTCTGCAAGCTTCTGACCTATGTGGGTGCTGGCGTCACGCTGATCGTTGCGCCTGCGTTCTTTGCGCGCAGCAATGCGATGCGCGCGGAATTCCCGCTGCTGATCCTGTTCGCCTCGATGGGCATGGGCATGATGGTTTCGGCCACGGACATGCTCTCGCTCTACATCGGGCTCGAGCTTAACAGCTTGGCCGCCTATGTGCTGGCGTCGTTCCTGCGCAGCGACGAGCGCTCGGCGGAAGCGGGCCTCAAGTACTTCGTGCTCGGCTCCCTCGCTTCGGGCATTCTGCTTTATGGCGTGAGCCTGACCTATGGCTTCACCGGCAGCACCAGCTTCGAAGGCATACGCGCCGCGATGAGCGGGCCGCTGTCGATGGGCACGACTTTCGGTGTTGTGTTCGTGCTGGCAGGCCTCGCCTTCAAAATCAGCGCCGCACCGTTCCATATGTGGACGCCCGACGTCTATGAAGGCGCGCCGACTCCGGTGACGACTTTCTTTGCGATTGCACCCAAGGTTGCCGCGCTGGGCCTGCTCATGCGCGTGAGCCTCGATGCCTTTGGTGCACAGCCGGGGGCTTGGCAGCAGATCGTGATCTTCGTGGCTCTGCTCTCTATCGTGATCGGCGCGCTGGGCGCGATCGGGCAGGACAATATCAAGCGCCTGATGGCCTATTCCTCGATCAACAATGTTGGCTTCATGCTGATCGGCCTTGCTTGTACCAATCAGGCGGGCGCAGCAGCAATGCTGGTTTATCTGGCGATCTACGTCGCAATGTCGGTCGCGGGCTTTGTCGCAGTGTTGATGCTGCGCGATGAGAACGGCGAGCAGGTGGAGTCGATCGCATCCATGGCGGGACTGTCCAAGACCCGGCCGATGCTGGCGTTGGCGCTCGCCATGGTCATGTTCAGCCTTGCGGGTATCCCGCCGCTGTTTGGCTTCTGGGGCAAGTTCGTGGTTTTCCAGGCTGCAGTGCAGGCAAACCTGTTGTCGCTTGCCGCAATCGGTATCGCCGCCTCGGTGATCGGCGCGTTTTACTATATCAAGGTCGTCAAAGTGATGTACTTCGATGAGGCCGTCGATGTCGTGCGCGGGCAGAGCGATGTGGCGCAGCGCGCGCTGCTGTTCGTGTCGGTCGTGGCGATTTCGCCGCTCGGCTATCTGCTGACCAAGTCGCTGGGCGTGCTCGCGGGCAATGCCGCGGCGGCGCTGTTCCATTTCGCGTGATCTTCTGATTCCGGAGCCTCTCATCAAGGTCGTTGCAGAGATTGCCTCGACCAACTCCGCACTTCTGGCGCGGCTGTCGGTGGGCGAAGCGGCGGAGGAAGGCCATTGGCTGGTGGCTGACCGTCAGACCGGCGGGCGAGGCCGGGCTGGTCGCGTCTGGACGGGCGGTCTCGGCAACTTCATGGGCTCAACCGCAGTCGCGCTAAGCTCGACAGACGGCGCACCGCAGACGCTGGCGTTGGTGGCCGGCGTGGCCACGCATCGCGCGCTGATGGCCGTGGCACCGGGCCTTGCTGGCCTTGTACTCAAGTGGCCGAACGATTTGCTGGTGGGAGAGGCCAAGTTGGGCGGTATCCTGCTTGAGCGACAGGGTGATGTGGTCGTCGTCGGCATCGGCGTGAATCTGGCCGAGGCACCCGAAGTGCCGGGTCGAGCCACGGCGGCGCTTTCGCAACTGGGTCATGCCGTTACCCGCAACGCGTTTGCCGAGGCGCTTGCGGAGACCTGGGCTGAAGATCTTGCGCATTGGCACCGTGGCGGCTGGCCTGCCTTGCGCGATGACTGGCAGGCACGCGCGCAC